>JBFFQS010000168.1:0-4841 GCA_041573315.1 Amylibacter sp.
GCCGTCACGCTGGGTCTGGGGATCGTGACCTCGGTCTTTACGGCGATCTGGGTGACACGGCTTATGATATCCATCTGGATGGCGCGTCGTCGTCCGAAAACAATCGCCGTTTGAGGAGACTGGTCATGCGTTTGAAACTGGTACCGTCGGAAACATCCTTCAATTTCTTCAAGGTGGCGAACCTGACACTCGGGGCTTCTATCCTTGCGATGATAGCCTCCGTGGTGTTGTTCTTCATGGTCGGACTGAACTATGGCATCGACTTTCGCGGCGGCACCACGATCCGCACCGACAGCGACGTGGCCGTTGACATCGGGGCCTATCGCGACGCCATCGCGCCGCTGGGTCTGGGCGATGTGACGATCACGGAGGTGTTCGACCCGGCCAAGCCCGACCTGCATGTGGCGCAGATCCGCATCGAGGCGCAGGAAGGCGACGAGGCCATCGAACTGCAGACCATAGCCTCGGTCAAGGCCGCGCTGAACGCGGTCGATCCGACAATGACCTTTCCGATGGTCGACAGTGTCGGGCCGAAAGTGTCCGGCGAGTTGATAGCGACGGCGATCGAGGCGGTTCTGGCCGCCATCGCGGCGGTGCTGTTCTATATCTGGCTGCGGTTCGAGTGGCAGTTCGCGGTCGGCGCTGTGGCCGCGCTGGTGCATGACGTGGTTCTGACCATCGGTGTTTTCAGCGTGTTGCAGATAGAGTTCGGACTGGCGATCGTCGCGGCCCTGCTGACCATCGTCGGTTATTCGCTGAACGATACCGTCGTGGTTTTCGATCGCGTCCGCGAGAACCTGCGCAAGTACAAGACCACGCCGCTGGTCGAGGTTCTGAACCTCTCGATCAACGAAACGCTGAGCCGGACCACGATGACCTCCTTTACAACGCTGGTCGCGCTGATCGCGCTGTTCACGCTGGGCGGTGACGTGATCCGCGGGTTTGTCTTCGCCATGATCTGGGGCATCCTCGTGGGTACCTATTCCTCGATCTTCGTCGCCTCGACCCTGCTGTTGAGGCTGGGCGTGAAGCGCGACTGGACCAAGAAGAACGGAGCCGCGGGCACCAAATACGCCGATATCGACGCATGACAGGCGTTTTCGGGCAGGCCATTCTGTTCGACGGCCTGCCACTGCTGATCCTTGCCTGCGCGTTGGCCGGCATGGTGCGCGGCTTTACCGGGTTCGGGACGGCCATGGTCTTCATGCCGATCGCGGCGCTGGTGCTGGAGCCGGTCTGGGCCATCGCCGCCATGCTGACATTCGACGTTGTCGGGGCGGCCCCATTGCAGAAAAAGGCCATTCGCGACGGCGAACCGCATGACGTGATGCTGTTGATCGCGGGCGCGGTTTTCGGCCTGCCGGTGGGTGTTTACCTGCTGACGCTGATGGACCCTGTCGTGTTCCGCTGGCTGGTGTCCTGCCTGTCGCTGGTGCTGCTGGTTCTGCTGATGAGCGGCTGGCGCTATCGCAATCCGCTGAATGCGCTCTGCACGTCCCTCGTCGGGGCGATGGGCGGGTTCCTGTGCGGCGTGGCGGCCTTGCCCGGCCCGCCGATCATCCTGTCCTATATGTCCAGCCCGCGTCCCGCGAAAGTCATTCGCGGCAATACCATGATGTACCTGTTCATCGTCGATATCCTGACCTTCATCGTTTTTGGCCTGAAGGGGTTGCTGGTGATGATACCCGTCGCGATCGGGCTGCTGCTGTCGGTGCCCTACATGGTCGCAGCGCTGGCGGGGCAGCGGATATTCGACCCTGAGAAAGACTATTTCTATCGCCGGGTGGCCTATGTGATGATCGCGGTCAGCGCGGTTGCGGGCCTGCCTGTTTGGGATTAAGAACGGGCCATGCAACTGCACGAGATCACATTCGAAGGACAGCCGCCGGTGGATGGCTACGGACCCGGATTCTTCCGCGTTTTGGGCGAGGTTCACACCGGCAACCTGTTCATCAGCAAGGCCGGCGCGCAGGCCTGGGACGGCTATGGCGACCTGGCGCCGCTGATCGCGGCCTGTGCCGATTATGATGTCGTCTTCGTCGGGACGGGGGCCGAGATCGCGCCGCTGCCTAAAGCGGTGCGCGCGGCGCTGGAAGAGGCCGGAGTTCCGTTCGAGGTCATGGGCAGCCCGAGCGCCTGCCGCACCTACAACATCCTGTTATCGGAAAACCGCCGCGTTGCGCTGGCGGCGCTTGCGGTCTGACGGGCCTTATCTGACGGGCCTTGTCTGACGGGCCCTAAAGGGTTGGCAGAGTCCGGCGCGACGTCAGGGCGGACACCGGTATCGACGCCAGATACAGGAAATTCCCGATAATCATCGTGCGCCACGGAAAGACCGCCAGCGCCATGATCAGCCCGACCGATATGAGCAGGACGGCGAACTGGTGCTCGCGCTTGATCTTCAGGTGCTTGATCGAAAAGGTCGGCAGGGTGCTGACGGCCAGCAGGCCGACGCCGATCAGGTAGATCACCGTGATATTCGGATGGTTCTGGAAAAAGGCCCAATCCTCCATCCAGAACAGCATCGGCATCAGCGCCAGACAGGCGAGTGCGGGTGCTGGAACGCCGACAAAAAAGTCGCGCTTCTTCTCGGTCGGTTCGGCATCGGTCAGGGCGACGTTGAACCGCGCCAACCGCAGCGCGCAGCAGACGGTCAGGACCAGAACGCAGAACCAGCCGGACCGGGCGTATTCCGTGCCCGCGAATACGACGTTGTAGATCAGGAAGGTCGGTGCGATGCCGAAATTGAAGAAGTCCGACAGCGTATCCAGTTCGGCGCCGAATTCGCTCTCGGCCTTGAGGAAGCGGGCGACCTTGCCGTCGGCGGCGTCGATGAACACGGCGACGATGATCAGGTAGAGCGCCGTCGCGTAGCGGCCCTCCAGCCCCGCGCGGACAGACAGCAGCCCGACACAGAGCCCGAAGATCGTTACCAGATTTGGTATAAACCGCCGGAACGGTGTTTCGCTGCGTCTGGGTCTCTTCATATTTCCTTACCGATCCAGTCTTGCTCGGGCGCGTTCAGGTCGCCGAGAATCGTCTCTCCGGCGACGGCTGTCTGGCCAAGCGCCACCATCGGGTGCACGCCTTTCGGGAGATAGATATCCAGTCGGCTGCCGAAGCGGATCAGGCCGAAACGCTCGCCGCTTTCCAGCTTGTCGCCCTCTTTCGCGAAACAGACGATGCGGCGCGCCACAAGGCCTGCGATCTGAACGATGGCGATATCCTTGCCGTCGCCGATATCGTAGCTGAGCGAGTTGCGCTCGTTATCCTCGCTGGCCTTGTCGAGCGAGGCGTTCACGAACTTGCCCTTGTGATAGACGATCTTCTTGATGGTGCCGGTGAGCGGCGTGCGGTTCACATGGCAGTTGAACACGTTCATGAAGACCGATACCCGCATGCGCGGCTCGTCGCCCAGATCCATGTCGGCGGGCGGCGCGACCTCGGTGATCAGCGACACGACGCCGTCGGCGGGCGACAGGATCAGGCCTGGTTTCTGCGGCACGCTGCGCACCGGATCGCGGAAAAAGTAATAGCACCAGACGGTCAGCACCAGACCGGCCCAGAACAGCGGTTCCCACACCAGCAGCAGCAGCAGCGAAACCGCCGCGAATATCGCCACGAATTTGCGGCCTTCGGGGTGCATTGGCACAGCGACGATCTTCATCATGTTCATTAGTTGGCTTTCCTGTCCTTACAGCGGTCTGTTTATATCAACGAAACGGCGACCGTGACCAGCCAGACCCCGTTGGCGAGCAGGATGCACAGCACCGCCAGCGACCCGAGGTCCTTGGCGTCGCGTGCGAATTCCGCCCAGCCGGGGGATACGTGATCCACGATGCATTCCAGCGCGGTGTTCAGCGCCTCTGTCGCTATAAGCAGTAAAAGCAGGATTGTCGCGATCAAAATCTGTAGCAGCGACGCGCCGAACAGGAAAAGACCGGCCAGCACGACGACGATCACCAGAACTTCGTGGCGAAACGCGGTTTCGGCCCAGAGGCGCTTCAGTCCGCCGATGGAATACATCCCGGCAGCAATCAGGTGTTTCGGCCCGGTTACCCGGGCCGGTTTCGGTCGGCCTTCAGGTTGGTTTGCGGTCACGGCTGCCTCCGTCTGTTGTCGCCTTGCAAGGCGAGAAGATATCCAGATCAGGATTGCGCTCTTTCGTCCGGATGTCCAGCATTCCCAGAATTGAATGGTACAGGTTGTCATGGCTCAGGCTGTCATCGGACTGCGCCGCCAGACAGGTCCGGTCTATGCCGAAGCGGTTCTTGTAGCCGGGCGACATCCAGACCAGCATCGGGACCCTGGTCTGGTATTCCGGCGCGAACATATAGGGCGCGCCGTGCAGGAACAGGCCGCCTTCGCCGAGGGATTCGCCGTGGTCCGAGGCATAGAACAGGTTGGTGTCCAACTGGTCCTGCTGCGCCAGCAGGTCTATGATACCGGCGAGGAAGTGGTCGGTGTAGAGTATGGTGTTGTCATAGGAGTTCCGAATTTCCTCCTCGGTGCAATTCTTGAACTCTGCCGTCCGGCAGGCCGGCTTGAATTTTTCGAATTCATCGGGATAGCGCAGGTAGTAGGTCGGGCCGTGGCTGCCGATCTGGTGCAGCACCAGAACAGTGTCTTCTTTAATGCCGGCTACCGCCTCCTGCAGGTATTGCTGGTAGATCCCGTCGGTGCACTCTCCGCTGGGGCAGAATTCAGGGTTCCCGGCATGGGTGAAGCTGCGAAAGACGATGCGGTCGGCCAGCCCCTTGTCGCCGGTGTTGTTGTCCCACCATTCCACGTTGAAACCGGCGTGGGCCAGCACGTCGACGAGGTTCTCGTTCGAGACGCCC
>JBFFQS010000169.1:0-4828 GCA_041573315.1 Amylibacter sp.
AGAGAACAAACCGCCTGCGACTTGCAGGTAAGGGTGAAAAGGTGGGGTAAGAGCCCACCGCGGATCTGGCAACAGGTCCGGCATGGCAAGCCCCGCCGGGAGCAAAGCCGAATAGGGATCGCGCGGCCAGCAATGGCCGGGGCCTCTTTAGCCCCAGCAGATCCGGGTAGGCTGCTAGACCCTGTCGGTGACGGCAGGGGCAGATGAATGGTCATCCAGAGGGCCTCGGCCCTTGGACAGAATCCGGCTTACAGGCCATCCGCGAATGAATTCTCCAAAGATATCCGCCCAAGCTGCAATTTCCTTCGCGGCGAACGCCTGATATAAAGTTCTTTCGGGCGCAGGCAGATGGAAAGGACGGCTGACATGGGCGGATCGATGCGTGCCTTCGTGGCGATAGACCTGCCGGAGTCCGCTGTCGAGGCTGTTGCGCGACTGCAGGCCGCCCTGCCTGTCGGGCAGCCGGTCAAAGCGGAAAACTTTCACCTCACACTGGCCTTTCTGGGCGAGCAGCCAGAGGCGCTGATCGAAGAGGCGCATCACGGCCTGCAACGCATCAGCGCGCCGGATTTCGATCTGAAACTCGCTGGTCTGGACACGTTCGGCGGCGAAGGCCCCAAGATCCTGTTCGTCGGCGCCGCGAAAAACGAACCGCTCGGCCATCTGCGCAAGCTGGTGCGCAGCGCCATGCACGGCGCCGGGATACAGCTGAACCGCGAAAGGTTTCGTCCGCACGTCACCTTGGCGCGTTTCCGGCGCGGAATGACCCTGTACGATGTCGAACGGCTGCGGCGCTTTCTGGCTGACTACGCCGATTTCGCTTTGGAGCCTTTCGGGGTGAGGTCGTTTACGCTCTACCGCTCGACACTGCGGCCCGAGGGCGCGGTGCATGAGGAACTGGCGCGCTACGACCTGAGCTAAGGGGGCGGCGCGGAAACTTTCGTGAAAACGGGATTTGTGCTAAAATCTTGCGGCGCTTGTTCAATCGGAGAGCCGCGATGCATCAAACAGACACACTCGTTATAGGAGCCGGTCAGGCGGGTCTGGCAATCAGTCATGAACTGACGGAACGTGGCGTCGGCCATGTCGTTCTGGAGAGAGGAGATATCGGCCAAAGTTGGCGGGACCGCTGGGAAACGTTCTGCCTCGTCACGCCGAACTGGTCGGTGCAAATGCCCGGCTTTCCCTACGACGGCGATGATCCCGACGGTTTCATGCCGCGCGATGATATCGTCGCCTATCTGGAACGCTATGCCGCCAGCTTTGCGGCTCCGGTGCGGACCGGAACGACGATCCGGACGGTCAGCGGCGGCAACGGCGCGGGATATGAGATCGATACCGATCAGGGCGCGTGGCACGCCCGCCACCTTGTGCTGGCCTGCGGCGCCTATCAGAAGCCTGTAAGGCCGCGCGGGGCCGAAACCCTGCCGGCATCGCTGCCGCAGCTGGAGCTTGGCGACTTCCATAGCGAATCCCGTTTGCCCGAGGGCGATATCCTGATCGTCGGCAGCGGCCAGTCCGGCTGCCAGATCGCCGAAGAACTGCACGACGCCGGACGCCGCGTCGTTCTGGCCTGCGGTCGCGCGCCGTGGATCTATCGCCGTTTCGGCGGTAAAGACGCCTTCTGGTGGTTCGTCGAATCCGGTTTTTTGGACGTGCCGGCCAGCGAGTTGCCGCCAGAGGCGCGGCTGCTTGGCAATGTGCTGGCGACCGGGCATCACGGTGGCCACGACCTGACCCTGAGAACCCTGCATGACAAGGGCGTCGAACTGGTGGGCCGCTTTACCGGAGCCGACGGCAACAGGGCGAGGTTCGCCGACGACCTGGCAGAGAGCGTGGCCTGGGGTGACGAGAAATACCTGATGTTGCGAGAGGTGTTCTGCCAGGCTGCCGACCGGCTCGGCGTAGCGCAGCCGGCCCTGCCCGATCCCGAACCATTTGCCGTGAGCGCGCCGACCGAAGTCGACCTTGGCAGCTTCGGCGCGGTGCTGTTCACCGGCGGGTTCCGGCCGGATTACACGTCCTGGCTGCCTTGGACCGATGCCTTCGACGAGGGCGGATTTCCTGTGCAACAGGACGGCGCCAGTACCGTGGTCGACGGCCTGCACTTCGTCGGCGTCCACTTCCTGCGCAAGCGGAAATCGGCGCTGCTCTGCGGTGTGGGAGAGGACGCGGGCGTGGTCGCGCAAGCGATCGCAGGGGGCTAGGCGGGCAAGTTGCGGCGCAAGCGCCCTTGGCGCCCGTCGCTCAGGAGCCTCCGGACTTGGCCAGCTGGTCGAAAAACTCATTCTTGTTGTTGCGGTTGGGATAGTCCTCCACCGGCACCGGAACGCCCAGATGGGCGCATAGAGGTTTCCATCCGTCGCCGAGGTTGCAGACCAGCAGGCGCTCCGCAGGAACCGTCGCAATAACCTCCGCGACATTGGCCTCGTAAGTGGCGATGGCATGGTCACGGTCAGCCATCCGGCCGCCGAAGACTTTTTCAGCGATCAGAGCCCGGCCCAGGGACTCCGGGTCGTCGCTGTTACTGACCGACTTCAGGATGGTGTTCGAGAAACTGTTCCACCAGCTGTCCGGTGTCCGCCATGTCAGCAGCACCTTCGCATCCGGGTAGACCTCGATCAACTCGCGCCAATAGTAGGCGGAGGGCCAGTCGACACAGGAATTATAGCCTTCGAACAGATGCTCCCAGTCCGGCTCCGCCCCCTGCGCCAACGCCCGCCAGCGTTCCTTCTGCGGCGGGTTGTCAAGTACCTCCACCATGTGATGGGTCGGGCCGAAGCCCAGCATGTTCAGCGCCAGACGCATCGAGTCCGTGCCCGTGCGCCCGAAACCCGTGCCGATTACCTTCAAAGGCATGTCTTTTCCCTTTCTCCCCGGCCAAACCGAAGGCCGTATTGTTTCAGACCGCGGCTCTTACGGCCAGAACATTCTTGGCGATCTCTTGCAGATGCGGCCGGTCGGTGCCGCAGCATCCACCGAAGACGTTCATATGCGGAAACCGTCTGGCGACGTCGCCGATCTGCCGGCCCAGTTCCTCGGGATCGCCCTCTTCGAGATTGCCGAGCTGGCAGAGCATGCCGTGATCCAGCGACGACGCGTTCGGACGGATCGCCTGCAGCCGTTCGATCCAGTCGCCGGGATCGGCCAGCGCCGGATTGAAGTCGATCGGATGGTTGCAGTTGATCATGTAGAACAGCGGCGCCTTGTCGGTCTGCCGTTCGACAGCGGCAATGGCTTGGCCCAGCGTCGGGCCGGTCTTCAGACGCGACTCGGCCGTCAGTGAAAAGGACATGATGACCGGCATGTCGGCGGCCTGCGCGGCGCGGACGATGCCTATGGCCTCATCGACATGGTTGAAGGTCAATGCCGCAAGGTAGTCCGCCCCGGCGGCCTTGACGGTCGCGATCTGCACGCTGTGGTATTCCTGCGCCTGCTCGGCGGTCATGGTCAGCTTGGCGTCATAGGCGTCGCCGCGCGGGCCGATGCAGCACCCGACGGGGATCGGCGTGTCCGCGGTGGCATATTCGCGCGACAGGTCGGAATAAATCTCGATACCCTTGGCGTTCAGGTCGGCCAGTTGCTGTTCCGACATGCCCAGCTTCGCGCCCCAGTCCGGGCTGGCGCGGTAATGTATCCCGTCCAGCAGGTGACCGACCCCGTGTTCCAGCGCGACCTCGATCAGGCCGGTGTGATAGGCGCGCAGGTCCTCGACGAAGCGGTCGTCCTGCAGCAGTTCGAACAGGCAGAAGTGGCGCAGTTCCCAGCCCTTCTTGTACATCAGGGTGGTTTCGATGCCGGCCTCTGTCAGAAACAGGGTATCGCTCGGCGTCGGCAGGCGGCGGTTGGATTTGCTCTCCATCTCTCGTCCTTCATCGTCTCGGTCCGGCGGCGGCGAGGCGCCAGACGCGCCGGAAAGCCGCGGTTTTGGCCGCCGAGGGTCAGACTAGGGGAGGGGCGGCGCAGAATCAATTTTTTCCACGAATACGCATCGGGTCCGTCTCGGAATCTCGCCAAAAAGCTAATGTTCTCAGTATGTTCTAAAAGCGACGGACCGTTTGAACCACAATATGGGATTTTTCGGGAACAGGTCTGAAAACACTACATGTTGTGGTTTGTGTTGTTCGGGACGCAATAAAATGTGCTTTCAGACCCGATTTCGGCAAGTTTTATGCGGTTTGGCAGCCACAATTCCCAATTTACCCATCATTTCCCATAAAAAAACATTTGTAATCCATGATTTCCCATGTATTACCTTATGACACGATGATGCGCGGAAAGAGTAAAGGGCACTAAGACCCAAAACCTTGCAGGTTTCATACAGGCGCCCGCTTCATCACAAAAAGAGATCCGGCGTAGATGCGAGCAGACGCCCCCCCAGGTGGCATCACGAGCCGGGCGGCCCATTACGGGACGAGGGCGGCGGATCGAGCAGTGGAAGCAGCTCGATCCGCCGTTTCCATTCCGGGGCCCCCGAAATTCCGGACAGACAGAAAGGGCCGCAGACGTGGCACGACGGTTCAGAGGCGAAAGCGTCCACAAGGTGGACGCCAAGGGTCGGGTGTCCATCCCGGCCGCGTTTCGCCGCGTGCTCGAAGAATGCGATCCGGACTGGGAAGAGGGCCACAACCCCAACCTCGTCCTTGTCTACGGCGACCACCGCCGCAAGTTCATCGAAGGCTACTCCATGACCTCGATGCAGGAAGTGGACGACAAGATTTCCCAACTGCCGCGCGGATCGCGCGAACGCCGCATGCTGGAACAGATGTTTTCCGGTCAGGCGGTGCAGATACAGCTGGACGAAACCGGCCGGCTGGTCCTGTCCCCC
>JBFFQS010000170.1:0-4727 GCA_041573315.1 Amylibacter sp.
GCGGTTATTTTGATGTCCGGAACGAGTTCTTCGACGGCCGCGCAGGGTAGCGCCTGCGATATCGGGCTGGTTCTGGCGCTGGATGTGTCGGGCAGCGTATCGCGAAAAGAATTCCGCCTGCAGACCGAGGGTATTGCGGAAGCCTTCGAAGATTCCGAATTGATCCAGTTGCTGACCTTTTACGATGATGGCGTCATGGTTTCGGTCATGCAATGGGCCGGCGAGGATTTTCAGGAGCTCTCTGTCGGATGGGACGTGATCAACACGCCCGAGGCCGCCTATGCTTTTGCTGAAAACATTCGGGCGATCGAGCGCGGCGCCGCCGATCTTACCGCGACGGGGTCTGCCCTCAATTATGCCCAAGCCCTGTTCGGAGAAACGCCTGCCGACTGCGACCGAAAGGTCATTGACGTCAGTACCGACGGGCTGAGCAACCGCGGGCCGGACATGGGCAGGACAGCCGATGCCGTCGCCGCGACCGGAACAGTCATCAATGCGCTGGTAATTTACGGTGAAAGCCCTTCGCTGGTCCGGTATTTTGAACGGAATCTGATCAGAGGCCCCGGATCTTTCAGCCATTCAATTGCGGAATACGCCGATTATCCGGACGCGATAAAACGAAAGCTTCTGAGAGAGTTGCGGCCGGACGTCTCGATAAACTTGAATTCCGGCCGGAGCGTGGAGACCAACTAGAATGCCGGCGTTTCCGGTATTCACATACCGCTTTGCAAATGCTTTGTGATTGTCTTCGCCTGCCCCGCGCCTTATAGATTTCTGCATAAATTTACCGGAGGCATTGATGACAAACACCCGCACAGAAACCGACAGTTTCGGCCCGCTCGAAGTTCCCGCAGACAAGTATTGGGGCGCGCAGACCCAGCGGTCGCTGATGAACTTTCCGATCGGCTGGGAAAAACAACCGGTGGCGATTGTCCGCGCGCTGGGCGTGATCAAGCGCGCCTGTGCCGAGGTCAATGTGGAACTGGGCCGGCTCGACCCGAAACTGGGTGACGCGATCATCGCGGCGGCGACCGAGGTGATCGAGGGCAAGCTCGACGATCATTTCCCGCTGGTGGTCTGGCAGACCGGTTCGGGCACGCAGTCGAACATGAACGCCAACGAGGTTATTTCCAACCGCGCGATCGAGATGCTGGGCGGCGTGATGGGCTCGAAAAAGCCTGTGCACCCCAACGATCACTGCAACATGGGCCAGTCGTCCAACGACACGTTTCCGACCGCCATGCACATCGCAACCGCGCGTACCGCGCATGACGTCCTGATCCCCGGTCTGGAAAAACTGCACGCGGCGCTGGTCGCCAAGTCCGAAGCCTTCAAGGACATCATCAAGATCGGGCGGACCCATACGCAGGACGCAACGCCGCTGACGCTGGGCCAAGAATTCGGCGGCTATGCCTTTCAGGTCGAACAGGGCATCAAGCGGGTCAGGCATGCGCTGCTGAACATCTATCCCCTGGCGCAGGGCGGTACCGCTGTCGGCACCGGGCTGAACACGCCCAAGGGCTGGGGAGAGAAGGTCGCGGCGAATATGGCGGCGATCTCCGGCCTGCCGTTTGTCACCGCGCCCAACAAGTTCGAGGCGCTGGCCGCGCATGACGCGATGGTCGAGATCTCTGGCGCGACGAAAACGGTCGCCGCCAGCCTGTACAAGATCGCCAACGACATCCGGCTGCTGGGTTCCGGCCCGCGCTGCGGTCTGGGCGAGCTGATCCTGCCGGAAAACGAACCGGGCAGCTCGATCATGCCGGGCAAGGTGAACCCGACGCAGGTCGAGGCGCTGACGCAGGTTTGCGCCCATGTCTTCGGTAATGACGCAGCCGTCGGTTTCGCGGGATCTCAGGGGCATTTCGAACTTAACGTCTACAAGCCGATGATGGCCTATAACGTGCTGCAATCCATGCAGTTGCTGGGCGATGCCTGTTCCGCTTTCACCGACAACTGCGTCGACGGGATCAAGGCCGACGAGGAACGCATCAGCTCTCTGATGTGGGAAAGCCTGATGCTGGTAACGGCGCTGGCGCCGGAAATCGGCTATGACAACGCCACCAAGGTTGCGAAGACCGCCCATAAAAACCGCACGACGCTGAAAGAAGAGGCGATCAACCTCGGCTTCGTGGACGCGGAAACCTTCGACCGCGTGGTGCAGCCCAAGGACATGATCGGACCGAAGTAAGATTGGAAAGGGTCGCCTCGGGCGGCCCTTTTGCCATGGAGTGACGATGGACGACAAGCGCCCCAAGAAACGCTCGCTGACGCTGAAGGGACACCGCACCAGCGTGTCGCTGGAGGATGCGTTCTGGAAGGCGTTCCGGCGGATCGCGGCGGAACAGGGCAAGCCGATTAACGTGCTGGCGGCAGAAATCGACGCGAAGCGTGGCCTGGAACCGGACGTTGGGCTGGCATCCGCCATCCGGCTGTATGTTCTGGCTTGGTATCAGGAGCGGGCTGGCGGGACGTCCTAGGCGGTTGCTCTAACCGACGGTCGCCAGCGCCGGAAATGTCTCCAGCAGCCAATAGGAAAACCGCGAGAACGCGCCGGTGACGAGCATCACGCCGACGAGCACCAGCAGCACGCCCATGGCGATCTCGACCTTGCGCATGTGTTTCTTGAAGCGGTTCATCAGACCCATTGCGCGCTGGATGAACACCGCCGAAAGGATGAACGGCAGGCCAAGCCCCACGGCGTAGGCCGCCATCAGGGCCGTGCCGCGCGCCACGGAATCCTCTTGCGCCGCAAGCGACAGGATCGCCCCGAGGATCGGGCCGATGCAGGGCGTCCAGCCGAAGGCGAAGGCCAGCCCGAGGATATAGGCGCCAAAGGCGCTGCCGCCGCGGCTGCCGGCGTCGATCCGCGCCTCCCGGTACAGGAACGGCAGTTTGATCAGACCGATGAAATGCAGGCCGAACAGGATGATCACGCCGCCGGCGATCTGGCCGAACAGCTCCTGATTGCGCAGGAAAACCTGCCCGAAGGCGGACGCCGTAAAGCCCAGAAAGATAAAGACCGTCGACAGGCCGAGCGCGAAGAACACAGAAGCGGTGACGGCCGGGTGACCCTTCTTGGTCTTGTCCAGCATGTCGGGCATTGAAATTCCGCCCATATACGCCAAATAAGGCGGGACGATCGGCAGGACGCAGGGGCTTAGAAAACTGATCACGCCGGCGACCAGCGCAATGAACAGCGCAGGCAGCAGGGCGGCATCGATGACATCAAATCCGAACATGGGCCACGCATAGCCAAAAGCGCGTGCCGCGTCACGCCACAATTCGTCACATTAACGTGGACTTTTGCAACAATCGCTTTTAACGGAATACCATGGAATACGATCAGGAAATCGACGCGACCGGCCTGCTGTGCCCCCTGCCCGTTCTGAAGGCCGCCAAGCGCTTGCGGGCCATGGCGGTTGGCGAGGTTCTGAAAATTCGCGCCGACGATCCGGCGGCGGTCGTGGATGTGCCGCATTTTTGCGCCGAGCAGAACCACGAGTTGCTGGAACAATCGCAGAATGACAGTGAACTTGTGTTCGTGGTCCGCAAGGGCAAGAAAATATAAAGAGCTTTGTGTTTCAAGCTCCGTGACGTAAATTCCCCCGAATTCGAGTGAATGAGGACAATATGATCGATTGGGACAAGCTGCGGGTTTTCTATGCGGTTGCCGACGCCGGCAGCCTTACCCGTGCCGGAGAGGCGCTGCACCTGTCGCAATCAGCCGTCAGCCGCCAGATCCGCGCGTTGGAAGACAACCTCGACACGACATTGTTCCACCGGCACGCACGCGGCCTGATCCTGACGGAACAGGGCGAGTTGCTGTTCGCCGCCACCAAGGACATGACGCGCAAGCTGGACAAGACCGAGGCCCGCATCCGCGATTCCCGCGACGAGGTTTTCGGCAAGCTGAGGGTAACCACGACCACCGGATTCGGGACGCTGTGGCTGGCGCCGCGGATCGGCAACCTTTACGACCGCTACCCCGAACTGGAGATTGACCTGATACTGTCGGAGGCCGTGCTGGACCTGCCGATGCGCGAGGCCGACGTGGCCATTCGCATGAAGGAGCCGAGCCAGGCCGACCTGATCCGCCGCAGGCTGATGCGGGTCAACATGCGGCTCTACGCAACGCAGCAATACCTCGACCGGTTCGGCGTGCCTGAAAGCATCAACGCGCTTAACGGTCACCGTATCATCAGCCAGAGCGTCACGACCAAGCAGGTGAACGAAAGCGCATCGTGGATTACGGCGATCATGAACAACGACTCGATTTCGCACACGACCGTGAACAGCTATTTCGGCGTTCTGCAAAGCACGCTGAGCCATGTCGGCATCGGCGTCCTGCCGGATTACGTGCTGCTGGAAAAACCGGAACTTATCCGCGTACTGCCGAATGACGAAAGCCAGGAAATCCCGGTCTATCTGGCCTACCCGGAGGAATTGCGCCATTCGAAACGCTTGCAGGCGTTCCGCGATTTCGTGCTGGAGGAGATCAAGACCTACCGCCAGGACCGTGACTCGGAAGACGCAGATATATAGAAATTTTATTACAATCTTGCGTTGAATGATAATTCAAGGTAACTAAGTTATGCGCACAGAGCATAGCGGAGTTGAAATTTTAGCAACGACCTTGCACTTGTTATTACGGGACTTCCGGTATATCTGCACGCATGAAGGCGACGGATTGGCAACACTGTTGCAGTTCTGTCATCTTTACCTCC
>JBFFQS010000171.1:0-4633 GCA_041573315.1 Amylibacter sp.
ATCGGTGCCGGCGCTACTCAGACATGAAGCTTGAATAAGGAATTGCAAAGTGTGGGTTCCGCAATATTCTAGTGACCCGATTGGAACCGAGGACCTCTTCGCAAAGTGGAACCGGACCCGACATAGGTAACGGTATACCTCTTAACCTATTCTAAAATATAAAAAATATATCGGGAAATTTGGTGGAGCCTAGGAGGATCGAACTCCTGACCTCTTCGCTGCCAGCGAAGCGCTCTCCCAGCTGAGCTAAGGCCCCAAATCGGCGACATCGCTGCCGCCTGTGCGCTATTTATTCATCCGCCCGACCGAGATCAAGCGGAAAAATCATTAGCTCTCGTCCTCGGACGAAGCGACATCCGCGATTTCTTCCAGCGGCACTGTGTCGTCGTCATCGTCGTCTTCCAGCAGATCGTCGTCCAGAGCGATATCTGCTGCGTCATCCTCGTCGTCCAGTACATCGACGTCTTCGTCCAGATCCTTCTTGGTCGCCTTGGCGACGGAAGCCTTATCGGCGCTGTCGGACATCTTTGTTTTCGACTTGTCGTTCGTAAAGAAAGACAGGTCATAGGTTTCGCCAGTGTAGGGGCTGACGATCGGGTTCTTGTTCAGATCGTAAAACCGCTTGCCCGTCTCCGGACATACGCGCTTTACGCCCCATTCCTCATTCGCCATCTTCGACCTCATTATGCAGGTGATTTGTATATTCAAGCCGCCACCTGCCACAGAGTCCGGGGCTTGTCAAAGGCTCTGGCGTGTAATGCGCGAAAATTCTCCATATTCGCGCAGGTGTGATTGCCATCGCTGTGGCAAACCGTAATGTGGCGCCATGACAGAACGGTTTTCGATCGGTGATCCACCCATAGATATCCGCGTCCGCCACTCCGCGCGGGCGCGTCGGTACGGGTTGCGGATATCGCGCGTCGACGGCGATGTGATTCTGACGGTGCCTGCGCGCGGGACACTGGCCAAGGCGGCCTCCTTTGCCGGGGAACACGAGGCGTGGCTGCGGCGCAACCTTGAAAAGCACCCTGCGCCCATCCAGCCGAAATTCGGCGACCGGATACCGGTGGACGGTGAATATCTGATCATCGTGCAGGGGACGGGCCGTCATGCCGTCAGGGCTGACGACAGATTGCTGGTGCCGGCGCGCGAGGAACTGCTGGCCGGCAAATTGCGAGCCTTCTACAAGCTGCGCGCACGCGATGTGCTAGTACCAGCCTCGGAGCGGTATGCGGGTCTGCTGGGGCGGCAAATCGGGCGTGTGACCCTGCGCGATACCCGGTCCCGCTGGGGGTCGTGCACGTCGCAGGGCAACCTGATGTATTCGTGGCGTCTGGCGATGGCTCCGGCGCCTGTTCAGGACTATGTGGCGGCCCACGAGGTTTGCCATCTGGCGGAGATGAACCACTCACGCGCCTTCTGGCGGTTGGTCGAGCAGGTCTGTCCGGATTACAACCTGCACCGTCGGTGGCTGCGCACGCATGGGGCAGGGCTGCACCGCTATCGTTTATAGGCTTGATTTGAGTCCGGAACGTGATCACAAAGGCTTATGCAGGATCGCGAACGCAGCATTGAACCATCGATTCCCTCGCACGAGCGGGTATTCCGGCTTTTGCGGAACGAGATCATGTTCGGCGAGTTGCAGCCGGGGCAGAGCCTGACGATCCGCGGTATCGCGGACAAGTACAACGTCAGCATGACGCCGGCGCGTGAGGCCGTGCGGCGGTTGTCCGCCGAGGGGGCGCTGACCCTGTCCAAGACCAGCCGCGTTTCGACGCCGGTACTCGGCATGGACCGGATCGAGGAGTTGGCGAGCCTGCGGGCGCTGCTGGAACCGGAACTGGCCTCGCGCGCCTTGCCGCGGGTGCATTCGACCCTGATCGACCGGCTGACGCGGATCAACAGCGTGGTGGACCAGATGGCGGTCAAACGGGATGCGGTGGGCTATATCAAGGCCAATATCGAGTTCCACAGGACGCTCTATCTGCGGGCGCAGGCGCCGGCCATTCTGGCCATGGCGGAAACTGTTTGGCTGCAGATGGGGCCGACGATGGGGTCGCTCTATTCACGGCTGCAACGACAGAGCGCGTCGGACAATCACCGCGCGGCGCTGTCGGCACTGCATGCGGGCGACGAACCGGGCCTTCGTCTGGCCATCCGCGCGGATGTCACGACAGGGCTGCGGATGCTGGCGCAATAGCCGCGACGGAATGCTGATTCTGAAACGTATCAAAGAAGCAAGGCCGCTGTTCAGCGGGGCTTTTCGGCCACTCAACCCTCTCTCATGGCCGTAAGGTCGCTGGCGGATTTTCATTATCCGCCAGCAACTTGCAATACTTTCTTTATCTAGGCGTGGATTGCGCCGTCGCCGCATGCAAGGGCCGCTTCGCGCATCGCCTCGGAGAATGTCGGGTGGGCGTGGCAGGTCAGCGCCAGATCCTGAGCGGAAGCACCGAACTCCATGGCGACGCAGACCTCGTGGATCAGGTCGCCTGCCGAGGGGCCGATCAGGTGACAGCCCAGGATGCGGTCGGTTTCCTTGTCGGCCAGTATCTTCACGAAGCCGTCGCCCTGAAACACCGCCTTGGCGCGGCCGTTGCCCATGAAGCTGAACTTGCCGACCTTATAGGCGACGCCGTCGGCTTTAAGTTCTTCCTCTGTCTTGCCGACGGAGGCGACCTCTGGCGTGGTGTAGATCACGCCGGGGATGACGCCGTAGTTGACGTGGCCGTGCTTGCCGGCCATGACCTCTGCCACTGCCATGCCTTCGTCCTCGGCCTTGTGGGCCAGCATCGGGCCTTTGACGGCGTCGCCGATGGCGTAGACGCCGTCGAGGTTGGTGTTCCACAGCGCTCCGATCTCGATCTGGCCTCGGTCGGAAACCTTGCCGCCGAGCTTCTCGAATCCGAGCCCGTCCGTGTAGGGTTTGCGCCCCGTGGCGACCAGAACCACGTCGGCGTCGAGGGACGCCTCGCTGTCGTTCTTGCGCAGCTTGTAGGTGACCTTGGCCTTGGTTTTGGTCTTGTCCACCTTTTGAACGGCGGCGCCGAGAACGAAGTTAAGACCTTGTTTCTTAAGGGTTCTTTGCAGAGTTTTCGAAATCTCGGAATCCATGCCCGGCGTGATGTGGTCGAGGTATTCGACGACAGTCACCTCTGTGCCGAGGCGGGCATAGACGCTGCCCAGTTCGAGGCCGATAACGCCCGCGCCGATCACGACCATCTTCTTCGGAATCTTGGGCAATTCCAATGCGCCGGTAGAGGTGACGACGATCTTTTCGTCGATCTCGACGCCCGGCAGAGAGGATGCCTCCGACCCTGTCGCGATCACGATATTGCGGGTGGTGTAGGACTTGCTGCCGACCTTGACGTGACCGGTCGACGGTATGGAACCCCAGCCCTTGATCCAGTCTACCTTGTTCTTTTTAAACAGGAATTCGATGCCGGAGGTGTTCTGCCCTATGACCGTGTTCTTGTAGTCGAGCATCTTGGCGAAATCGACCTTCGGCTTGCCGCCCATCAGGCCCATCTTCTCGAAATTATGCTCGGTCTCGTGGTACATATGGCTGGCGTGCAGCAGCGCCTTGGACGGGATGCAGCCGACGTTCAGGCAGGTGCCGCCGAGCGCGTCTCGGCCCTCGACACAGGCGGTTTTCAGACCCAGCTGGGCGCAGCGGATGGCGCAGACATAGCCGCCGGGGCCGCCTCCAATAACGATTACATCATAGTCAGCCATCTGTGTTTACCTTTCGAATTGCGGGCCGGAACCCGTGTATGAAATGCGTATGACATCCGTGCACAGAGCGTATGACACTTTGTATGACAGGACGCGTTGATATTTTCCAGATATCACGTCAGTTAAGTTGTCCGTTTTGGATGTTTCAGGAATGGAAGGCGCGGGCCTGTCACCCGCGCCCGCCCTGTATTCTAGAGGTCCATCAGCAGGCGCCGCGGGTCTTCCAAAGCTTCTTTGACGCGAACGAGGAAGGTCACCGCGCCCTTGCCGTCGACGATCCGGTGGTCGTAGCTGAGCGCCAGATACATCATCGGACGGATCACGACCTGACCGTCGATCGCCATCGGGCGATCCTGTATCTTGTGCATGCCCAGAATGCCGGATTGCGGCGGGTTCAGGATCGGCGAGGACATCAGCGAGCCGTAGACGCCGCCGTTCGAGATGGTGAAGGTGCCGCCCTGCATTTCCGACATCGACAGCTTGCCGTCGCGGGCGCGTTCGCCCATCTCGTTGATGGTCTTCTCGATCTGCGCAAAGCCCATGTCCTGCACGTCGCGGATCACCGGAACCACGAGGCCGGAGGGCGTGCCCACGGCGATGCCCATGTGGACAAAGTTCTTGTAGACGATATCCGTGCCGTCGATTTCCGCGTTCACTTCGGGCACCTCGGTCAGCGCGTGGGCGCAGGCCTTGGTGAAGAAGGACATGAAGCCCAGCTTGACGCCGTGTTTCTTCTGGAACAGTTCCTTGTATTCGTTGCGCAGGTCCATGACCGCCGACATGTCCACCTCGTTATAGGTGGTCAGCATGGCGGCGGTGTTCTGCGCGTCCTTCAGGCGGCGGGCGATGGTCTGGCGCAGGCGGGTCATCTTGACCCGTTCCTCGCGGGCGACGTCGC
>JBFFQS010000172.1:0-4630 GCA_041573315.1 Amylibacter sp.
GGCGCCAGCCCCTCCGCCGCCAGCATGGCATAGGCCGCGTCCACCGACATCTCGGGCGGCACGCCGCGGAACCAGTCGACGAAGTGATTCGACCGGGCCGATCCGTCATCCTTCACCCGCGACACGCCGGGCCGGATGATGCGGGCCAGATGATCGCTGTTGGGCGGCGCGTCGCCGACGAAAATCCTGGTGTCCAGCAGCGGGTTCAGCCGTCCGCGCACGTCCAGGCCCAGATCGCCGGAAAAGCCGCGGATCGCCTCGACGCGGGCCTCTTGGGTCAGGCCGTATTGCATGGTCAGCAGCCGTTCCAGCCGCTGCATCTTGGCCTTGATGGCCTCGTCGGTCTCCCGCTCGATCGCCTTGCGCAGGGGCGCCAGATGTTCGGGCTTGGGATCGCGTTCCAGACTGTCGAGGCTCGACAGGCGCTCGGCCTTGTCCTTGCTCGTCAGGCGGAACTGCACCATCGCCGCGTCGATCAGGGCGCGCACGCCGCTGTTCGGCTTGATCTGCTTGATCTCTTTCTTGTCCGCCTCGCCGATGGTCTCGCCGGTAGCGATGTCCAGCAGGGCGTAGGTATTCTTGTCGTCGGTCCGGACATAGACGATCAGGTCGTCGGACCGCCGGAACCACAGGTCCTTGTTCTGCCATGTGTCCAGAAACACCGCCGCTTCGGGCGCCTCGGTCGACTGGATGGCTTCGATCACCGGGCCGATGGTCTTGACCGAGCCCTTGATGATCAGCGCGCTGTTGCTCTGGACCACTTCCCCGAAGTCCGCGCCGGACGTCTGCGCGGCGGCAGGCCCGGCCGCCAGAACAGCGATGGTCGTGAAGACAGCAAACAGCAATTTGGTGAATTTATTCATCTCTGACCTGTCTGGCAGAAGGAAGGAGGCCGGAGCCTCCTTCACACTTTTCGTTTTGCGCCGAAGCGCAAGTGACGTCCTAGTAGTTGGACTTCAACTGGACGCAGGTCTTGGTTTCGGTGTTGTACATACCGCAACCCAGGTCTTTCCAGTCGGACATCAGAACAGCCGATTCGGGCAGGAAATCCGTCCACGCATCGCCCGGAACCTCTTCGGTCTGGCTGATGATGTCGAACTGGCCATCAGCACGTATCTCGCCGATCAGAACAGGCTTGGACAGGTGGTGGTTCACCAGCATTTCAGCTGTGCCGCCCGTCAGGTTGGGGAACTCCTGGCCGTACATGGCGCTGCGCACAGCATCGACATCCGTGGTACCGGCAGCCTCGACCGCGTTCACCCACATGTTGAAGCCGATGTAGTGTGCTTCCATTGGATCGTTGGTGACGCGATCTTCGCCCATGCGGGCTTTCCATGCCTTGATGAAGGCGGTGTTGGCGTCAGATTCAGCCGACTGGAAATAGTTCCAGGCCGCCAGGTGACCCACGAGGTTGGTCGTGTCCAGACCGGACAGCTCTTCCTCACCGACCGAGAACGCAACCACCGGGATATCGTCAGCCGATACGCCGGCAGCCGCCAGTTCCTTGTAGAAGCCGATGTTGGCGTCGCCGTTGATCGTCGAAATCACGCCGACCTTCTTGCCGTCAGCGCCCAGCGCCACGACGTCAGCCACGATCTTGGACCAGTCGGAGTGACCGAACGGAGTGTAGTTCACAAAGATGTCTTCGCCGGGAATGCCCTTGTCCAGCAGGTACTGGTTCAGGATCTTGTTGGTCGTGCGCGGATAGACATAGTCGGTGCCGAGCAGCGCGAATTTCTCGACGCCCAGTTCTTCCAGGAAGTAGTCGGTGGCCGGAATGGCCTGCTGGTTCGGAGCAGCGCCGGTGTAGAAGACGTTCTTGGAGGACTCTTCGCCTTCGTACTGGACGGGGTAGAACAGCAGGCCATTCAGCTCTTCGATAACCGGCAGGACGGATTTGCGCGAAACGGATGTCCAGTTGCCGAAGATCACGTCGACATTGTGGACGGTCAGCAGCTCTCGGGCCTTCTCGGCGAACAGCGGCCAGTCGGATGCGGGATCGACAACGACGGGAACCAGTTCCTCGCCCAGCACGCCGCCCTTGGCGTTCTGTTCGTCGATCAGCATCAGCATGGTGTCTTTGAGGGTGGTTTCGGAAATCGCCATCGTACCGGAAAGGGAGTGCAGAATTCCGACCTTGATTTCCGCCATTGCGCCCGACGCCGAAACGGCTGTCAGTGCGGTTGCTAGCATAAGTTTTTTCATTTTAGTTCCTCTGTTATCAGGTGACCCCGACCGCAGGTGTTGGCAGCGCGGCGAGGCTGAAATCACATTAAAGTGGCTCTCGCAGGCCTTCCGAAGCCTGCACCACCTTAAAAGTAAGGAAACCTTACCTGTTGCCCGGTGAGCCTGTCTGCCGCAAAATATGCCTTGGTGCGTTGCATTTCTTGCACCACCCCTATAAACATTGAACAAAATTTAGACAGCGGCAAAAACTATGCGACATTTATTACCGTTGCAGTACATCGACCGGATCGTGCGGACTGGTTCGATCCGCAGCGCAGCCGAATATTTAGCCATTTCGCCCTCCGCGCTGAATCGGCGCGTGCTGTCGCTGGAGAACGAACTGGGCGCGCCGATCTTCGAGCGGCTTCCCTCGGGCGTGCGTCTTTCCACCGCCGGAGAGATCTTTTACCGCCATATCCAGACCCAGCTTGCCGATTTCGAAGAGGTCCGCTCGCGTATCCTCGACCTGACCGGACTGCGCGCCGGTCACGTCAACATAGCGATCAGCCCGGAATTGGCCGGCCCGTTCCTGTTCCAGCAGATCGACCAGTACCTGCGCGAATTTCCCAGCGTGACTTTTGCCGAGCGAATCGCGAACCCTGATGAATTCGAGCCCCTGCTGGCCGATTTCTCGGTCGACCTGACGCTGGCTTTCCAGCCGATGCAGTCCGACAGCTACCGCACCATCGGCAGCCGTGACCAACAGGTCTATTGCTGCGTGCCCGACACCTCGGAGCTGTCGCGCCTGCCCGCGATCCGGCTCTATCACCTGATCGATCAGGAGCTGATCATGCCCGCCGTGGGAACGGGCCTGCGCCGCATGCTGGATATCCACAGCGGCCGCAAGTCGATTGCGCTGAAATCAAAGGTCGGGATCAGCGGCAACATGCGCGCGCTGGACCGCGCGTTTCCGGATGCGATCCGCTTTGACGTGTCGCTGAACCGCGACATCGACAATCCGCCGCCCGGCTTCCGGCTGGTTCCCGTGGACCTGCGCGATCTGCCGCTGGGGTCGATCTCGGTCGGTCAGGCGCGCCAGCGCACCCTGCCGGTCGCGCCGGCGAAATTCGCGGAACAATTGATCAGGACGCTGGCGATCTGAACGCGGGCTCAGGCCCGCTCTGCACCGTAGTACAGCATCGAGACATGCTCAGCCTCGGCAAAGAACAGCCAGCGTTCGGCGACGATGCCGACGACAGTCATCAGAACCGCCAGAAGATACCACAAGAATACCGCTATGCCGGTCAGCGCTGACAGGGCCATTGCCAGCATCGGCCCGGCAATCAGGCACAGCATCACCAGGCGGCGCAGTTTTTCCGCATGTTTGCGCCCGACCTGATAGCCCATCTCGCGCATCACGAAATTCGGCATGGTGTGCGGCGGGTCCAGCGGCCGCACCTTGCCCCATGCACCCAGTCCGGTGGCCATTTCAGCCGTATACTGCCCCTTGTCGGCATCGCATTGCCGCCAGTACAGCAGCTTGACGGCCCCGGTCACGGCGACCAGACACAGGATCAGAACCTCCTGCAGCGGGGAACTGTAGCCGAAGGCCGAATAGATCAGGCCGAACAGCAGCGCTCCGGTAGAGGCAGCCGCCGCCAGATAGAACACCGGAACCAGAGGCTTGTGCCACTGCCGGATCGTGCGCAGCGAGCCATAGATCATGCCGGTGCAATAGACCGTCACGACCGCGCCGATCGCGGCCAGAGCGGCGACCAGATGAAAAATATCGCCGTGAAAGTAGAACAACCACGAAAGCCAAAGCAGCCCAGCCGGAACATAGGTCGCCACAGCGGCCACGCCCTCGCGCGACAGCCACGAAGAGCGCCATTGCGAAAACGCGTTGATGGCCCGCTCTGGCCGTCCGAGGTGCAGCGTCGAGGACAGCAACCCGATCGTGATCAGGGCCAGCGCGAACGCCAGTGCCACGAGGCCCAGCACCCGCCCGCCCGGCAGCGCGCCAAAGGTCGCCGCCAGCGACATCCAGAACAGCAGGCCATAGCCCGCGCCCGAGGCGGTGGTGAAAAGGATAACGGAATAAGCTGGATGCATGTGACGTTACCTCGACAGTTTCTGGTCGGCCCAGGCGAACAGTTTTTCGACCACGGACCCGTTTCCGGCCTGAACCGGCGCGGGCTTGGCCTGCGCCTCGGGTGCCGCATGGGCCGAGCTTTTCAGCCGCGGCGGCAGATACTTGTTGGTGGGCTTGTAGCCAAACTCTTCGAGCAGGTTGAAGCCTTCGCGTTCCGCTACGTTCTTCGAGACCTCGCTGTCGGGATCGCCCAGATCGCCGAAGGCCCGCGCGCCTGTCGGGCAAGCGCGGACGCAGGCCGGCACCCGGTCTTCCTCTTCCAGCGTCTCGTTATAGATGCGATCGACGCAGAGCGTGCATTTCTTCATCACC
>JBFFQS010000173.1:0-4579 GCA_041573315.1 Amylibacter sp.
AAGGAGTACACCGACAGCATCGGGCGGCGCAAAGTCAAAGGCAACATGGACATCGAACTTGCCGTCGATGCCATGGAACTGGCGCCGCATGTTGACCATATCGTGATCTTCTCCGGCGACGGCGACTACCGCCCGCTGATCGAATCGCTGCAACGTCAGGGCGTTCGGGTGTCAGTGGTCTCGACGATCCGCTCGCAGCCGCCGATGATCGCCGACGAACTGCGCCGGCAGGCGGACAATTTCATCGAGCTGGACGAGCTGCGCGAAGTGATCGGCAGACCGCCCCGCCCCGGCAGCGAAAACGAAAGCGTCCCGGAATACGAGTCCGAGGACTGAGCGACAGATACCTGACCGGAACCCGGGGCGCTTTGGGCGCCCCGTTTCGTTCCGCGGCCTGAAATTCGCGGCGAATTGGCCGAAACCCATTGAATGTGCGCCGCATCGGGTTAAAACCTCTAGGCATGAGCAAACCTGACCTCACCCTCTATCTGGCCGCGCCGCGCGGCTTTTGCGCCGGCGTCGACCGCGCCATCAAGATCGTCGAGATGGCGATCGGCAAATGGGGCGCGCCGGTCTATGTCCGGCACGAGATCGTGCACAACAAATACGTCGTGGACGAGCTGCGCGCCAAGGGCGCCGTCTTTGTCGAGGAACTCGAGGAATGCCCCGACGACAGGCCGGTGATCTTTTCCGCCCACGGCGTCGCCAAATCGGTGCCCGAAGCCGCCCGGCGGCGCAACATGGTCTATGTCGACGCCACCTGCCCGCTGGTCTCCAAGGTCCATATCGAGGCTGAACGCCACCACGCCAACGGGTTGCAGATGGTGATGATCGGCCATGCCGGCCACCCGGAAACCATCGGCACCATGGGCCAGCTGCCCGAAGGCGAGGTCCTGCTGGTCGAAACGCCCGCCGATGTCGCGACGCTGACGCCCCGAGATGCCGGCAAGCTGGCCTACATCACGCAGACCACGCTCAGCGTCGATGACACGGCGGACATCGTCGCGGCCCTGACCGCGCGGTTTCCGAATATCGTCGGCCCGCACAAGGAAGACATCTGCTACGCCACCACCAACCGGCAAGAGGCCGTCAAGGCGGTGGCCCCGAAAATCGACGCCCTTCTGGTGATCGGCGCGCCGAATTCTTCCAACTCGCGCCGTCTGGTCGAGGTCGGCTCCAAGGCCGGCTGCGCCTATTCGCAACTGGTGCAGCGGGCGAAAGACATCGACTGGCGCGCGCTGGAAGGCGTGACATCCATCGGCATCACCGCAGGCGCCTCGGCCCCCGAGGTGCTGATCCAGGAAGTCATCGACGCCTTCGCCGACAAATACAACGTCACCACCGAAATCGTCGAGACCGCCGTCGAGAACGTCGAGTTCAAGGTCCCCCGCGTCCTGCGTGTTCCCGCCTGATGTTCGGCATTCCGCGTATCCCTTTCTGGCTGGGCGCAGCCGGCCTGCTGCCGTTCCTGCTGGGCGCCACGATGCAGTTCCTGCACGAACCCGGCGGCACGCAGCTGCTGGCCGCCTACGGCACGGTGATCCTGTGTTTCATGTCCGGCGTGCTCTGGGGCTTCGCCACCAAATCCGGCGGGCGCGACCAGCTCTGGGCCTACGGACTCAGCGTCGTTCCCGCGCTCTATGTCTTTTTCTTCGTCGAGAATACCATCCTGTCCCCCGGACGGATCACCGGCGGGTCGCTGCCCGCCCTGTGGTTCGGTTTCGCGGGGATATTGCTGCTGGACGCGCTGTACCAGATGCGCGGCCTCGCGCCGCGCTGGTGGATGCGCCTGCGCCTGATGATCACGGCGGTCGTGCTTGCCTGCCTCTATGTCGGAGCCAACCTGTGAGCCTGCCCCATGCCTGACCTCTACGCCTATACCGACGGAGCCTGCTCGGGCAATCCCGGCCCGGGCGGCTGGGGCGTGCTGATGCGCGCGATGGAGGGCGGCCGCATCCTCCGCGAGCGCGAACTGAACGGCGGCGAGGCCCAGACCACCAACAACCGCATGGAACTGATGGCCGCGATATCGGCGCTGGAGGCGCTGAAAAAACCCAGCAAGCTGACCATCGTGACAGACAGCAACTCCGTCAAGGACGGCATCACCAAGTGGATACACGGCTGGAAGAAGAACGGCTGGCGCAATTCCGCGAAAAAGCCGGTGAAAAACGCCGAGCTCTGGCAACGTCTGGACGCCGCCACCCACCGGCACGATATCACATGGGAGTGGATCAGGGGCCACACCGGCCATCCGGAGAACGAACGCGCCGACGAGTTGGCGCGTCAGGGCATGGAGCCGTATAAGCCGGGGAAGGATTAGGGGCGAAACCGGCGCGTCAGTATCGGCACAAGACGACGCCGCAGGGCTGCTGTTTGACAGCCATCAGGGGTCATGTACCATGCTGACTGGTAGAAAAGTACTTATAAGTGGAGAGAGTGCATGACTAAGCGTGACGAATATGTCGAAAAGACCAAGGCCCAACTGGATCAATGGAACGCCGAGATCGACAAGATGCAGGCCAAAATGCGCGAGGCCGAGGCCGACTCGAAAATTCGATATCAGAAAAGCCTCGAAGAGATGCGCAAGCGTCGTGACGAGGCGACAGAGCAACTGATGAAAATGCAGAAAGCCGGAGATCAGGCCTGGGACGATTTGAGATCCGGTTTCGAGAAGTCGTGGGAGCAAATACAGTCGGCGTTTCGCGATGCGACATCGCGGTTCAAGTAACTCCACAGCCAGTCACCCAGCGCGGCAGGGCAGTGCGCCCTGCCAGCCGGAAATGGGTCAGCGGCGGCTGAAATAAGTCTGGTACAACCAGATCAGCAGCACCGCCCCCAGCACCGCGCCCACGAAGCCCGAGGCCGCGCCCATCATCGTCAGCAGCACCCGCAAAACGATCCCGCCGATCAGCGCGCCGAGCACGCCGATGGCGATGGTTTCCAGCACGCCTGTGCGCACATTCATCAAACGGGTCGCCAGAAAGCCTGCCGCCGCTCCGATAATCAACAGATAGATAAACATCATGACCGGACCTCCGTTTCAAACCTTAGATAGGCGCGGCGGTCCGGCTTTGGAAGCCCTAGCCGCCCAGAACCGTGCCCTTGGCGACCGGAAAGCCACGCAGGAAATCGCCCTGCTCCATCGCGCCCTTGCCGGCGCGCTGCAAACGCAGCAACCGCACCGCGCCCGACCCGCAGGCGACGGTCAGGCCGTCGTCCAGCACTTCACCGGGCCCACCAGTGCCGTCGCTGACGCAGGACAGCAGAACCTTGATCCGCTCGCCGCCGACCCCGGTCCACGCGCCGGGAAACGGCGAGAGTCCCCGAATATGGCAATCGACCTCGGCCGCGGGCCGCGTCCAGTCGATCCGCGCCTCGTCCTTGCTGATCTTTTCCGCATAGGTCACGCCGACGTCGGGCTGCGGCTCGGGCTCCAGACCCTCCAGCCGCTCCAGAGCCTCGACGACCAGCGCCGCGCCCATGCCCGACAGCCGGTCATGCAGCGAACCCGTGGTATCCCCTGCCGCGATCTCCGTCTCGGCCCGCAGCAGTACCGGCCCCGTATCCAGCCCTGCCTCCATCTGCATGATGCAGACGCCGGTTTTTCCGTCCCCGGCCATGATCGCCCGATGGATCGGCGCCGCCCCGCGCCAGCGCGGCAACAAGGACGCATGGATATTCAGACAACCCGCTTTCGGCGCATCCAGCACCGCCTGCGGCAGGATCAGCCCGTAGGCCACCACAACCGCGACGTCGGCGTCATGCGCCGCGAAAACCGCGCGGTCCTCTTCGGATTTGAAATTCAAAGGGCAATAAACCGGCAGGCCCAGCGCCTCCGCCACCCTCTGCACCGGCGAGGGCCGTTCCTTCTTGCCGCGTCCCGCGGGCCTCGGCGGCTGGCAATAGACGGCCACGACCTCGTGCCCAGCCTCGACCAGCGCCTCCAGCACCGGCACCGAGAAATCCGGCGTTCCCATGAAGACGATCCGCATGGCTCAGCCCCCCCGCTTCGACAGCTTCGCGGCCTTTGACAGCAGCATCTTGCGTTTCACGGGGCTCAGGTGGTCGAAATACAGCTTGCCGTTCAGGTGGTCGATCTGGTGCTGCACAGAGGTCGCCCAAAGCCCGACGAAATCGCGCTCGACGCTCTTGCCGCTCTCGTCCAGATAACGCACGGTCACCGCGCGCGGCCGCTCGATCGTGGCCCAGACGCCCGGCAGGTTGGGACTGCCCTCTTCGTGCTCGCGCAGCTTGACGGAGGCATGCAAAACTTCGGGATTGGCCATCCGCACCGGCTCGTCATGCGCGGCGGAGCAATCCACAACCGCCAGCCGCGCCATCTGGCCGATCTGGCAGGCGGCCAGTCCGACACCGGGCATGGCGTACATCGTGTCCAGCATGTCCTGCCAGACAGCCCGCTCCTGATCCGTCACGACGGCCACCGGCGCACAGACCGTCCGCAGCCGCTTGTCCGGATAGCTCAGGAAGCGGCGGACGGCCATCAGCCGTCGACCTCTTCCTTGAGCAGGTCTTTCTTGTACTTGATCATTTTCTTGGTCAGCATGGATCGCTTCATCCG
>JBFFQS010000174.1:0-4526 GCA_041573315.1 Amylibacter sp.
CCAAGACCATTCACCTGAACGCCGAGGCCGAGCCCGAGATTTTCGCCACGACCTCGCGTTTCAGCACGGTGATCGAGAACATGGTCTACGATCCCCACACCCGGGAACTCGATTTCGAGGATGACAGCATTTCGGCCAACATGCGCTGCGCCTATCCGCTGCATTTCATCTCGAACGCCTCGGAATCCGGTATCGGCGGTGCGCCGAAGAACGTCATCTTGCTGACCTGCGACGCGTTCGGCGTCTTGCCGCCGATCGCGCGCCTTACGCCCGCTCAGGCCAAGTACCACTTCTTGTCCGGTTTCACCTCGAAAGTGGCCGGAACCGAACTTGGCGTGACCGAGCCTCAGCCGACTTTTTCAACCTGTTTCGGGGCTCCGTTCATGCCGCGCAGACCCGAAGTCTATGGTGCGCTGCTGCGCAAAAAGATCGCGGAAAGCGGTGCGTCATGCTGGCTGGTGAATTCCGGCTGGACCGGCGGCGCCTTCGGAACCGGGTCGCGGATGCCGATCAAGGCGACGCGTGCCTTGTTGACCGCGGCGCTGGATGGCTCCCTGAACCAGGGCGACTTCCGCAAGGACGAGAACTTCGGCTTCGAAGTGCCCGTTGCGGTGGCCGGCGTGGATGCGGGCTTGCTGGATCCGCGCAGCACTTGGGCCGACAAGGACGCTTATGACGCTGCCGCGAAAAAGCTGGTCGGTATGTTCAGCCAGAATTTCGCGCAATACGAAGAACACGTGAGCCCGGACGTCCTGGCGCAGGCGGTCAAGATCGCCTGACGCCCGCGCGTTGTCGCTATTTCGGAGAAAGCAGTATCTTGCCTCGGTGGGCTGCTTTCTCCATCATTGCATGGGCTTCCGCCGCCTGTTCGAACGGAAGAACCTTGTAGGTTTGCGCCGACAGCTTTTTCCCGGCGAACATCGGCCAGACCTTTTCGCGCAGGTCGCGTGCAACGGCGCTCTTGAACTTTTCGGGACGCGACCGCAGGGTTGAGCCAGTGTAGGTCAACCGCTTCAGCATGATCGGCATCAGGTTGATTTCGACCTTGGAACCGGCGTTGAAGGCGATCTGCACGATGCGCGCGTCCGGGCTGGCTGCCTTGATATTGCGCGCGATGTAATCGCCGCCGATGATGTCGAGTATCAGGTTTGCGCCGCCCGCCTCCCTGACGATATCGACGAAATCCTCTTCGTTGTAGTTGATCGCCCGCTCCGCGCCGAGGCATTCGACATAGGCTGCGTCATCCGCGTTGGCGACCGTCGTGAAGACCCGCATGCCAAGCTGCTTGCCCAGCTGGATCGCCGTCGAGCCGATACCGCCCGCGCCGCCATGCACCAGCAGCAGGCTGCCGGGCTTGATGTCCTGCCCGTAGAACAGGTTGCTCCAGACCGTGAAATAGGTTTCGCACAGGCCCGCCGCGTCGACCTCCGCGACATTTTCAGGGATCGGCAGGCAATGGGTCGCATCGACCGCGACGTATTCCGCATAGCCGCCACCGTTGGTCAGCGCGCAGACATGGTCGCCGACAGCCCAATCAGAAACGCCGTCGCCGAGCGCGACGATCTCGCCCGAAACCTCCAGCCCGAGCAGATCGGATGCCCCTTTGGGCGGCGGGTAATGGCCGCGCCGCTGCACCAGATCGGGGCCGTTGATGCCAGCGGCTTTGACACAGATCAGAACCTCGCCGCTGCGGACTTCCGGCAGGTCCCTCTCGCCGGTTTCCAGCACGTCGGGCGCGCCGAATTCGCGCATTTCGACAGTTTTCATTTTCTCTGGCAGCATCTTGAACCTCTTCCTCGAATTGACTGGCATAATCCCGGTACGGAAACTATTCTGATCTTGGGATACAAACTGCCATTTGAAATGGCAAACAGAAAGACCTTGAACTTCAATGCCGGATATTCGCAATCTGAAATTGCTCGTCTCGCTGTCACACCACAAGCATTTCTCGCGCGCTGCCGAAGACTGCGGAATTTCGCAGCCGGCATTTTCCGCACGCATCCGAAGCATCGAAGAGGAATTCGGCCTTCCGCTTGTGCGCCGGGGGAACAAGTTCATGGGTTTCACCCGCGAGGGCGAGGTCATGCTGCGTTGGGCGCGGAAAATTCTGGCGGACGTCGAGGGGATGCGGCAAGAGATCGACGCGCTGAACAGCAACCTGAAGGGCAAGCTGGTGGTCGGAACCATTCCGACGGCCCTTCCGTTCGCAGCGGATGTTTCGGCACAGTTGCGGCGCGATCACCCAAACCTGTCGATTGAAATCCAGTCGCTGTCCTCGACCCAGATCGATATCCGGCTGAACGACTATTCGCTGGATGCGGGGCTCACATATGTCGCAGACGCTGACCCCGATACCATCGAATTCCTTTACAACGAGACCTATGCGCTGATTGCGCCGGAATCGCTAGCTCCGCGCAAGCGCGGGACGGCGACTTGGGCCGAGGCGGCGCAATTGCCCTTGTGTTTGCTGACTACCAACATGCGGAACCGGCAGTTCGTAGACGAGGTTTTCGAGCAGATTGATGTCTCGCCGACGATAGTGATGCAGACCAGCGGGTTCACGGCAGCGCTCGCCCTCGTGGCCAGCGGCAGCGCTGCGACGATTGCGCCTCTGCGGATCGTCGATACGTATTTCGCGGATCAGTCATCCGTGCGTCTGGAACTGGTGGAGCCTTCGGTTTCGCACGCCATTGGCCTGTCGATAAAAGATCAGACACCCGTCTTGCCGGCGGTGCAGGCATTGCGGGTCGCGGTAAGGAACTCATTATAAGCAGAACAAATGATATGTTACAAAACTCGAATTTGAACCTATCATTGATTCCTGCAATAAAAGACTATTGTTTCGGGAGGATCGCATGAACGTGCAAAACAACAAACCTGGCATCTGGAAGTCTGGCAAAGGCAAAGGCAAGGTCACGCCCAAGGGCCGACAGTTCGACGACGCGGCCCTTTCCGATGTCAGGGCGCTGTTGGGCGACAGCCCGCGACGCGCCGATCTGCTGATCGAGCACCTTCACCTGATACAGGACAAGTTCGGACACCTCTCCGCCGCCCACCTGTGCGCGCTGGCTGAAGAGATGCGCATGTCGCAGGCCGAGGTTTATGAAGTCGCGACCTTCTACGCGCATTTCGACGTGGTGAAAGAGGACGAGGCGCCACCGCCGGACCTCACAATTCGGGTCTGCGACAGCCTGTCTTGTGAACTGGCGGGCGCGCAGCAACTGCTGTCGGCGCTGAAGGACGGCATGGACCCTGCGAAGGTCCGCGTTCTGCGCGCGCCCTGCATGGGCCGCTGCGATACTGCTCCGGTGCTTGAGATCGGCCACAACCATATCGATCATGCGACCCCCGAACTGGTCGAGGCGGCCATCGCCAGGAACGATACGCACGCCCATATCCCGGACTATGAAAAATTCGCAGCCTATCAGGCGGCGGGCGGTTACAAGGCCTTGGCCGATCTGCGAGGCGGATCGGATACGCCGGACGGCGTGCAGGACAAGGTCTTGGCGTCGGGTCTGCGCGGTCTTGGCGGCGCAGGTTTCCCGTCGGGCAAGAAATGGTCTTTCGTGCGTGCCGAAGGCGGCCCGCGCTATCTGGCGGTTAACGGTGACGAGGGCGAGCCCGGAACCTTCAAGGACCGGTACTATCTGGAGCGCACGCCGCATGTCTTCCTGGAAGGCATGCTGATCGCCGCATGGGCGGTGGAAGCGGAAAAATGCTTCATCTACATGCGCGACGAATATCCCGCGGTGCTGCATATTCTGGCCGAAGAGATCAAAGCGCTCGAAGACGCGGGTATCGTGGAACCCGGCTACATCGACCTGCGCCGCGGTGCGGGCGCCTATATCTGCGGCGAAGAAAGCGCGATGATCGAGAGCATCGAGGGCAAGCGCGGCATGCCGCGGCACCGTCCGCCATTTGTGGCGCAGGTCGGCATTTTCAACCGCCCGACGCTCGTTCACAACGTCGAGACGCTTTACTGGGTCTCGAAAATCTGCCGCGAAGGTCCTGAGGTTCTGAACAGCACCGAGAAGAACGGCCGTGTCGGATTGCGTTCCTATTCGGTTTCCGGTCGCGTCAAAAATCCGGGCGTGCACCTGCTGCCAGCCGGCTCGACCATCACCGATATCATCGAGGCCTGCGGCGGGATGCTGGACGGCCACGAATTCAAGGCATACCAGCCCGGCGGTCCGTCGGCCGGCCTTTTGCCTGCGTCGATGAATGACATTCCGATGGATTTCGACACGCTGCAGCCGCACGGAACCTTTATCGGGTCGGCCGCCATCGTGATCCTGTCCGACAAGGACAAGGCGCGTGACGCGGCGCTGAACATGCTGCGGTTTTTCGAGGACGAAAGCTGTGGCCAGTGTACCCCTTGCCGGGTCGGCTGTGAAAAGGCTGTAAAGCTGATGCAATCGGACAAGTGGGACCAGCCATTGCTGGAAGAATTGTGCGATGTAATGGTGGATGCGTCCATCTGCGGGCTGGGCCAGGCTGCGCCGAACCCGATCCGTCTGACCATGAAA
>JBFFQS010000175.1:0-4454 GCA_041573315.1 Amylibacter sp.
TCGAGGCCGCCAACCTGAAATATTACAGCGAAGACGCCCCGGATATCAGCGATGCCGAGTACGATGCGCTGAAGCGGCGAAACCTGGCGATTGAGGCCAGGTTTCCCGAACTGAAACTTGCCGAAAGCCCTACCGAGCAGAGTGGCGCACCGGTTTCGGAGACCTTCTCCAAAATCCGGCATGAAGTGCGCATGCTGTCGCTAGGAAATGCATTTTCGGACAGCGATGTCATGGATTTCGACGCGCGTATCCGCAAATACCTCGGGATGGGAGCCGAAGACCCGCTGACCTACATCGCGGAACCTAAAATTGACGGGCTGTCATTGTCATTGCGCTATGAAAAAGGTGAACTGATCTATGCCGCTACCCGCGGCGATGGCGAAACCGGCGAGAACGTTACCAACAATGCCAGAACCGTCGACGATATTCCCGAAACCCTGAACGGCGCGCCGGATGTGCTTGAGGTTCGCGGCGAGGTCTATATGGCCCACGCCGATTTCGATGATCTGAACGAGCGGCAGCGCGAGCAGGGGCAGAAAGAATTCGCCAATCCGCGCAACGCGGCGGAGGGTTCCTTGCGGCAGCTGGACGCCTCGGTCACCGCAAGCCGACCATTGCGGTTCTTCGCTTACGGTTGGGGTGCGTTGTCGGAACGTCTGGCAGATACGCAGTCAGGTGCATTCAAACGGCTGTCCGCACTCGGTTTCAAGGTCAATCCGTTGTCGGTGATCTGCGATGGCCCGATGGAGTTGCTGTCGCACTATCGCGAGATTGAGGAACAGCGCGCGCTTTTGGGGTATGACATCGATGGCGTGGTGTACAAAGTAAATGATCTGGACCTGCAGGCGCGTCTTGGGTTCCGCTCCACGACGCCCCGCTGGGCGATCGCGCACAAGTTCCCGGCCGAGGTTGCACATACCATTTTGGAGGCGATTGAAATTCAGGTCGGGCGCACCGGCGCCCTGTCGCCCGTGGCGAGGCTGCATCCCGTCACGGTCGGCGGTGTGGTCGTTTCAAACGCGACGCTTCACAACGAAGATTACATTCAGGGCCGCGATTCGAAGGGCAACCCGATCCGCGACGGCCGCGACATCCGCGAAGGTGACTGGGTAGAGGTCTATCGCGCCGGCGATGTGATCCCCAAGGTCCGCGACGTAGACCTGTCCAAACGCCCCGCCGACAGCAAAGCCTATAAGTTCCCGACTGAATGCCCCGAATGCGGCTCACCTGCGGTACGCGAAGAAGGCGACAGCGTCCGGCGTTGCACAGGCGGCATCATTTGTCCCGCGCAATCCGTTGAAAAACTAAAGCATTTTGTATCCCGCGGCGCCTTCGACATAGAGGGATTGGGTGCGAAGCAGATCGAAATGTTCTTTAACGACCAAGATCTGCCCGTGCGAGAACCCGCCGATATTTTTACCCTCGAAGAGCGTGACGCCAAGAATCTGAGCAAGCTGAAAAATCGCGACGGATGGGGTGAAAAATCGGCTGAAAACCTGTTTCGCGCGATCGAGGAAAAGCGGACTATTCCACTGAACCGCCTGATCTTCGGACTTGGAATACGCCATGTCGGCGAAAGCTCTGCCACCTTGCTGGCCAACCGATTCGGGTCATGGCAGGCCTTTACAGAGGCAGTGGATGCCGTGAAAGACCATCAGGGGTCTGCATGGGAAGAACTCCTGTCCATCGACGGTGTTGGTCCGGTCATGGCGGGGGCTTTGCTCGATACGTTCCAAAATCCTGAAACCCGCGCCGCCATTGACCGTCTGGCGGCGTTCCTGACCATCGAAGAAGTGTCTGCGCCGACGGCCTCCGACAGCCCGATCGCCGGAAAGACGGTCGTATTCACCGGCACGCTGGAGCAGATGACCCGCGCCGAGGCCAAGGCGCGGGCCGAAGCGCTGGGGGCGAGGGTATCGGGGTCTGTATCGGCCAAGACAGATTATGTGGTCGCGGGTCCGGGCGCTGGTTCCAAGGCCAAAAAGGCCACTGAATTAGGCATCGAAATACTGAGCGAGTCGGATTGGCTTGCGTTGATCGAACCAAAAGATTGAAATGGCGGTATGAGCAACCGCCCCGAAATTCTGTTTCCCCTGTTCGCCGACCTTACGTCCCTGACCGGCGTCGGGCCGAAGGTGGCGCAGAATTTCGGCCATATGGACATCGGGAACCCGCGCGATCTGGTCTTCACCTTGCCTTACAATGTCATAGACAGGACCATTGTCGAGACAGTCTCGGATGTCGCGCCGCCCAAGATCGTCACGGTCGAGGTCGAGGTTGGGGAGCATCGGCCGAACCAGATCAAGGGCCGTCCATACCGGGTGTTCGTCACCGACGCCACGACCACCTTTCAGCTGGTCTTTTTCCATGCCAGGGCGAATGTCCTGCGGCAAAACCTGCCGACCGGCCAGCGGCGGATCGTATCCGGAAAACTGGAGATGTTCGACGGTATGGCGCAAATGGTGCATCCAGATTACATCGTCCGCCCCGATCAGGCCGATAAAATCCCGAGGTTTGAACCGGTCTATCCGCTGACTGCCGGGATAAGTGCGCAGTTGATGGTCAAAGCCGTGCGTGCCGCACTAGGCCGGGTGACAGCGCTGCAAGAGTGGATAAATCCGTCAATCAAGGAGCTTAATGAGTGGCCGGACTGGCTGGATGCGGTGCAACACGCGCATGCGCCGCAGTCGCTGGCGGACGTATCTCCGCGGAGCAAGGCCCGCGAGCGACTGGCCTATGACGAATTGCTCGCGCACCAGACGACACTGGCCATTGCCCGTGCGCGGCGGCAGAAAAAGAAGGGCGTCGTCACGAAATCCGAGGGCAAGTTGCAGGATAAGGTCCGGGCCGGTTTGCCATACAGGCTGACGGCGGCGCAGGAGCGGACAATCAAGGAGATTCAGGCTGACATGGCGGCTCCGATCCGCATGAACCGGCTTTTGCAGGGCGATGTCGGGGCAGGTAAAACGCTTGTGGCGTTTTTTGCGATGTTAACGGCGACCGAGGTCGGCGGGCAATCGGTCATGATGGCGCCGACCGAGTTGCTGGCGCGGCAGCACTTGGCCGCGTTGCAACCGCTGGCCGAAAAGGCCGGTGTCGTGCTGGAAATCCTGACCGGGCGCGACAAGGGCAAGGAACGGCAGGCCAAGTTGAAGGCGCTGGCAGAGAACAAAATACAGATACTCGTTGGAACCCACGCAGTATTCCAGAAAGATGTCATCTATGCGGACCTGCGGTTGGCGATTATCGACGAACAGCACCGCTTCGGCGTGCGTCAGCGTATGGAGTTGGGCGCAAAGAACGCGGCCGTCGATGTTCTGGTGATGACCGCGACGCCGATCCCGCGCTCTCTGACGCTGGCGCATTACGGGGATATGGACCTGTCGGTGCTGGACGAAAAACCTCCGGGCCGGGTGCCGATCACCACCGTTCTGGTATCCGACACCCGAACCGACGAAGTGGTTGAGCGGTTGCGCGCCGCGGTGGAGCAGGGCAGGCAGGCCTATTGGGTCTGTCCTCTGGTCGATGAGAGCGAGAGCGTCGACCTCGCCGCCGCGACCGAACGCTTCCGGAAATTGCGCACGGCGCTGGGGCAGGATGTCGTGGGACTTGTGCATGGTCAGATGCCAAGCGCGGAACGCGACGCGGCCATGGCGCGATTCCAGTCCGGCGAAACAAAGGTGCTGGTCGCCACGACGGTCATCGAGGTTGGCGTCGATGTGCCGAACGCGACCATCATCGTTATCGAACGCGCCGACCATTTCGGGTTGGCCCAGTTGCACCAGCTTCGGGGCAGGGTCGGGCGCGGCACCGAGGCATCGACCTGCCTGTTGTTGTATTCCGCACCCTTGGGCGAAACCGCGCGGGCGCGGCTGTCGGTTATCCGTGAAACCGAAGACGGGTTCAAGATCGCCGAGGAAGACCTGCGACTGCGCGGGGCAGGCGACGTGCTGGGGCTAGCCCAGTCAGGTCTGCCGCGGTTCCAGATTGCCGATCTTGAGCATCAGGCTCATCTGCTGGAGGTGGCCCATGACGATGCCAAATTGCTGCTGGCGCAGGACGAGACCTTGAAATCGGAACGCGGACAGGCCGTCAGGACGCTTTTGTACCTGATGAAGCAGGATCGTGGAATTCTATTGTTATCAGTCGGTTAGCTGAAATCCACACCACCAATATGCTATTATGTTCACGTTTGTTCCTAAAAAGTTCTTTACAGAACGAATCCAATGTGGAACAAATGGGAAACATACAGAGAAGCAACTGCAGGAGTAACGAGGATGAAAAACATTTTTGACCTGATTATGCGCTCACCGCAATCGGCGTTGGAAGACGTCATCGGACTGACCGCAATCGTCGTGATGTTTATCGCCACCCTGCATATCGTCCCTGTTCTGTAACCGATTTCGCCTAAGGTCGGGAAACGCACCTACTTGCCGCGTTTGTTTTGTCTGAGA
>JBFFQS010000176.1:0-4421 GCA_041573315.1 Amylibacter sp.
CTTTCTGATCGTCTTTTTCAGAACAGGGTGCGTAAAACGACGCTCGACCGATACGGTTACGGTCTGTTCGTTCTGGTCGCCGGTCACAGTGCCCTGTAGAATTCGCTTTGGCATGTCACACTTCCCTTATTCAGCCGCTGCTTCAGCAGCTTTTTGATTCAATATCGTTTTTACGCGCGCGGCTTCGCGGCGGGCCGCTTTCATGCGTGCGGTATTTTCCAACTGGCCGGTGGCCGCTTGAAAACGCAGGTTGAACTGCTCTTTCTTGAGGTTCGCCAATTCCTCGCGGAGTTGGTCCGGGGTTTTATCCCGAAGTTCATTGGCATTCATTGCCATCTTCCTTTCAACATCACTGGCTGGCCCCCCGAAGGGTCACCCTGATTCCAGTGGAGTACAATTTGAACGGCTCGTTTACGCCGCATTTGGCCGGTTGGCAAGGGGGAAAGGCAAATTCTGTGTTTTGCGGTGATTGCCTTAAAAACAAGGCCGGTCGCTATCGCGGGCCGTTTCAGCCCCAACTGTAATTGAAGCTGACGCTGATGCGCTCTTCCTCCGCCATGTTCATCGGCACCTCATGGCGCAGCCAGCTTTCCCACAGCAGGACATCGCCGACTTCGGGCGCGACATAGATGAAGCTGCGCAGTTCGCGCGGCGCGTCCGCCGTGCGCGGCGGCGCGGCCATCATCATAGCGGATCGCGGGTCCTCGAACTTGATCGCGCTGGCGCCTTCGGGCATCGAGACATAGGTCGTGCCGCTGATCACGCTATGGGGGTGAATGTGCGAGGTGTGGATGCCGCCTTCTGGCAGGATATTGATCCAGAGGCTGTCGAGCTTCAGCTTCTTGCCGCCCAGATCGAACGCAAGTTCCCCGGCGAAGACCGCGACATGCTTGTCCAGCACCTTGACCAGATCCCTGAAGATCGGAAAGCGCCAGGGCAGGTCGTCCAGCGAGGCATAGCTGGTATAGCCCGGATAGCCGTTCTCCTCGCACCAGTCCTGCCCCGCCTCGTCATCTTCGGCGACCGAATAGCAGGTCTTTTCAAATTCGGCGGGATCAATCGGCTGACCCTGCTCTGACAGGGCGGCACGGTACAGGCGGGTCACGAAGAGGGAATCGATTTGTGTCATAGAGGCTTCTTAGCTCAGAGAGACCTTTTGTGCGAGAGGGCTGTTGATCGGGTTACGGGCAGTCCATGATCCATTTCGTGAATTTGGTCGCGAGTGCGCGGGGCGCAAACTTGACACACAATGCCAGCATCTTGTTCTGCAAGCCGGGTACGATCATCGCCTTCCGGTTTTTCATCGCTTTGTAGCCGATCGCGGCAACCTGCTCCGGCTCCATCATTCTTATCGGCTTTCCACTCGCCAGTCTGACATTGACCATGGACGCGCGATTGTAAAAATCGCTTCGTGCCGGTCCCGGGCAAAGACAGGTAACGGACACATCCGTGCCCCGGAACTCCTCCGCGATGGCCAGCGTGAAGCTGAGGATATGGGCGCGTGTGGCAAAATGCACGGAAACCCGCGGACCGGCCACCAGTGCCGCGATGGATGCCACATTCAGGATGTAATTCTGCGCGTTCCGGTCCCGCTGCCGCAGAAAGAACTTCGTCATGAGCGTAACCGCGCCGATATGAAGCTGGATCATATCGAGTTCCCGCTCCAGATCGCTCTCTTCGAACCTGCCGTAGACATTGTAACCGGCATTGTTCACCAGAATACTGACCCGGAGCCCCTCTTTTTTCAAAATCCCGAAAATTTCCGATGGCGCATCGGGTTTCGCGAGGTCCCGTGGAATGGTCTTGACGTCAATCGAGTATTCTTCTTCGAAACTGGATTTGATTTCCTGAAGCCGGACAGCGTCGCGCGAGGTAAGAACGAGGTTCACGCCATCCTGCGCCAGCAGATTGGCGAAAGCGTAGCCGATGCCGCTCGTCGGGCCGGTCACAAGCGCGTAGGTCTTGCTATCGGGGGCACTCCCCAGTCGTTCCCGCTTTCGCAATGCCATGGTATCAGCCTGTCAACGATGTTCAGATCGAATAGTGGCGCGGCAAACGTGCTTTGGCAATAACGCGGGTTCCTGAGTTCCGGTCACATCGCCGGATGCTGAAATCGCCTTCTACCCCAGAAAAGCAAAACCCCCGGCCTTGCGGTCAGGGGTTTCATAACTTTTTACGTCCGGCGCTGCGGCCGGGACCGCTTACCAGTCTTCGCGATTGACGACGCGGGTCTTGACCGGAAGTTTCATCGCGGCAAGGCGCAGGGCCTCGACAGCAACGGCATCGGTGACGCCGTCGAGTTCGAACATGATCCGGCCCGGCTTGACTTTGGCTGCCCAAAATTCCACCGACCCTTTACCTTTACCCATCCGAACCTCGGTTGGCTTCTTGGTAACAGGCAGGTCCGGAAAAATACGGATCCAGACACGGCCCTGACGTTTCATGTGACGCGTCATGGCACGACGGGCCGCTTCGATCTGACGCGCGGTGATGCGCTCGGGCTCGATGGCTTTGAGGCCGTGCGAGCCGAAGTTCAGTTCAGAACCGCCCTTGGCAAGGCCCCGGATGCGGCCTTTAAACTGTTTGCGGTATTTTGTGCGCTTTGGTGAAAGCATCTCTTTTCTCCTTTAGAAGGTCGCGCGACTAGCGACGCGGTGGACGGCCGCCCTGTGGGCGTGGACCACCACCTTCTTGCAGTTCTTGTGCCTTGCGATCGCGGGCTTGGGGATCATGTTCCATGATCTCGCCTTTGAAGATCCAGACCTTGATGCCGATGATACCGTAAGCGGTCAGGCCTTCGGCATGGGCATAGTCGATGTCGGCGCGCAGCGTGTGCAGCGGAACCCGGCCCTCGCGGTACCATTCGGTCCGCGCGATCTCGGCGCCACCCAAACGACCCGAAACGTTGATCCGGATACCCAGCGCACCCATGCGCATGGCGTTCTGAACCGCCCGTTTCATGGCCCGGCGGAACGATACACGACGCTCCAGCTGTTGTGCCACGCTTTCGGCGACCAGTTGCGCGTCCAGTTCCGGCTTGCGGACTTCGACGATGTTCAGGTGCAGTTCGCTGTCGGTCAGCTTCATCAGCTTGCGGCGCAGGCCTTCGATATCGGCGCCTTTTTTGCCGATGATCACGCCCGGGCGGGCCGAATGAATGGTGACCCGGCATTTTTTGTGCGGGCGTTCGATGATGATGCGGGCAACGCCGGCCTGGGCACATTCTTTCTTGATGAATTCCCGGATACGGACGTCTTCCAGCAACAGATTGCCGAAGTCGCGGTTATTGGCGTACCAGCGGCTGTCCCATGTACGGTTGACCTGCAGGCGGAAGCCGATTGGATTAATCTTCTGACCCATTATGCTTGCTCCTCTGGCTGACGCACTTTGATAGTGACCTGAGCGAATGGCTTCAGGATCTTGCCGTAGCGGCCGCGCGCGCGCGGACGACCACGTTTCATGGTCAGGTTCTTGCCAACATAGGCCTCTGCGACCATCAGTTCGTCAACATCGAGGTTATGGTTGTTCTCGGCGTTCGCAATTGCGGACTGCAGGGTCTTCTTGACGTCCTGCGCGATCCGTTTCTTGGAGAACGTCAGATCCGCCAGCGCCTTTTCAACCGGCTTGTTGCGGATCATTTGCGCAACAAGGTTCAGTTTCTGCGGGCTGGTTTTCAGCATGCGGGAAACGGCATAGGCTTCGTTTTCCGCTACGCGACGAGGATTTTTCGCTTTGCTCATGGCTTACTTCCGCTTCGCTTTTTTGTCAGCCGCGTGGCCGTAGTAGGTGCGCGTCGGGCTGTATTCGCCGAATTTCTGGCCGATCATATCCTCGGACACGTTTACGGGGATGTGCTTTTTGCCGTTATACACGCCAAAAGTCAGACCCACGAACTGTGGCAGGATCGTCGAACGACGGGACCAGATCTTGATTACTTCATTGCGGCCGGATTCCCGGGATTTCTCAGCTTTCTTGAGAACGTAGGAATCTACAAAAGGGCCTTTCCATACTGAACGTGGCATATCTTAGCGGCCCTTCTTCCTGGCGTGACGCGAACGGACGATGTACTTGTCCGTGGCCTTGTTAGAACGTGTGCGCGCACCTTTGGTCGGCTTGCCCCACGGGGTAACCGGGTGACGGCCACCGGAGGTACGGCCTTCGCCGCCGCCGTGCGGGTGGTCGACCGGGTTCATGACAACACCGCGGACGGACGGGCGGATGCCCTTGTGGCGGTTGCGGCCGGCTTTACCGATGTTCTGGTTGGAGTTGTCGGGGTTGGAAACCGCACCGATCGTTGCCAGGCATTCCTGACGGACCAGACGCAGCTCACCCGAAGACAGGCGGACCTGGGCATAGCCGCCGTCACGACCGACAAACTGGCCGTAGGTGCCGGCTGCGCGGGCGATCTGGCCGCCTTTGCC
>JBFFQS010000177.1:0-4387 GCA_041573315.1 Amylibacter sp.
GCCGATGATCGAAAACCAGCCGGGGTCCGCCGCACGGGGCAGGACCGGCTATCTGTCACAGCCTTCGTCAAGGGGAGTGCCTCAAATCACGCCGCTGTCAGGCTGGAACCTGTGCACCCCTTAGAACCTTAAAGAGACGGTCCAGGCCCGGAGCCCTCGAAAAGCGAAACCCCGACATGCCAAACAGCCGGGGTTTCGAGGTGATATAGCTCAGCTTAAAAAAGCTATCTTGACGCCGACTTGATATTGTCGAGCCAGACCGCCGCGATGATAACCATCCCGATCAGTACCTGCTGGAAGAAAGACGAAATACCGAGGATATTCAATCCGTTTGTAATCATCGCCATGATCAGCGCACCGACGAGCGCAGTGACGACCACGCCCCTGCCGCCGGTAAAGCTTATGCCGCCTATGATGACCGCGGCAATCGCCTGCAACTCGATCCCCTGAGCCACGTTCGGTGGTGTCGCGGCCAACCGGCCCACCATCACCACGGCGGCGAGGGCAGCGAGAAAGCCGCTGAGCATATAGACCTTGACCTTTTGGCGATCGACAGGAATCCCCTGTAGTCGCGCAACGCGTTCGTCACCGCCTATGGAATAGACGTGCCGGCCGAACTGTGAATTCGCCATCATGACATAGATGATCGCATAGGTGACGATCACGAAATAGATCGGGATCGGCAGACCCAGAAACCGGCTGTTCCCGATATAGAGGAAGAACGGCTCCAGAACCTGATAGCTTACACCTCCGGTCACCACCAGCGCCAGCCCGCGCGCGATGCCCAGCATACCGAGAGTCGCGATAAACGGAGGGATTTTCCCGCGGGTGATTATGAACCCGTTGATAAAACCAGCAAGCGTTCCGACAGCCAGACCGGCAAGGGCCGCCAGCGCAGGATCAACACCGGCCTGCACCAGCCAGCCGATCGTAATTGCCGAAAGCGCCAGCACCGAGCCGACCGACAGGTCGATCCCGCCCGACAGAATTACAATCGCCTGACCCGCGGCCAGAATAGCGACAATCGAAACCTGCTTCATCAGGTTGGTTACATTGCCGAGCGTCAGAAAATACGGCGAAAGGAATGACAGCAGCCCGCCGAGGGCGATCGCGACAAGGATAATCCATGTCAACGGATAGGTCTTGAGTTTTGCCATAGGTGTGCTCATAGCGCGGCCTCCTGCTCTGCGCCGGACCCTGATCGCGGCATTGGTCTGCCGGAGATGATCATCGAGACAATCTCGTCCTTGGTGTAATCCTGCGTCGGGCAGGTAATAACATTCTTGCCGCCATTCAGGATCGCGATCCTGTCGGTGAAAGCATAGACGTCATGGATGTCATGGCTGATCCAGAAAATGCCGATACCGGTTTTTTTCAACTCCTGAATCAGCTTGATGACCATTTCGGTCTCCTCCATTCCCAACGCAGCGGTCGGTTCGTCCATGATCAGAATCTTGGCGTTGAAATGCACGGCCCGGCTGATCGAGATTGCCTGCCGCTGTCCGCCGGACATGCTCTCGACCTCGGCATCCAGAGACTTGATCTTGATGCTCAGCCGGCTCAGCGCCTTCGCGGCCTCTTCGCGCATGAATTTCTTCTGCAGAAACCCGTATTTTTGAACTTCCCGACCCATGAACAGATTGGCGGGCGCGTTCAGGTTTCCGCAAAGCGCCAGTTCCTGGTAAATTGTTTCGATGCCGTAGCTGCGCGCATCAGTCGGATTTTCTATATGCGCCTGCTCGCCCGAGATAACGATCTGGCCCTCGTCGGCCTTTTGCGCACCCGCCAGGATCTTGATCAGCGTCGATTTTCCGGCGCCGTTGTGGCCCAGCAGCCCGACAACTTCACCCGGGTAAAGGTCGATGCTGACGTCGGTCAGAGCCTGAAGCCCGCCGAAATGTTTCGAAATGCCGCGCATCTCGACCAGCGGTGTGGAATTGGTCATGTCATGTCTCCTCGAAGGAAAACGCCAGCCAGACGGATGTTTGGCTGGCGAAAAACTTGGTTTGGATAATATCAGTTCAGTTCGATACCGCGACCGTCAAGATATTCCTGCGTCACATCATCGGCCAACATGATCGAGGAGGGAACAACAATCCAAGGCTCGGGCTTAATGCCGTTTTTGACAAGGTTATAAGCCGCCTTGACCGCTTCATAGCCGACCTTGTCGGTATTGCCGTCGATTGTGGCATCCAGTTCTCCGGCCTTCAGCGCAGACAGGGCCGAGGGAATTGCATCGTCGCCGACGACCAGAACCTGGTCCAGCTTGCCGGCGCTTTTCACGGCCTGAACCGCACCCAGCGCCATCTGGTCATTCGTGCCGATAATTGCATTGATGTCGGGGTGCGCCTGCAGGATATCCTCAGCTGCCTTCAGCCCCTTTTCGCGGTCCCAGTCGGCAGCAATGGAAGCGACAACCTCTATGCCATCATGTGCATTGAAGACCTCCATCATGCCGTTCAGGCGAAGTTCTGCGGTCGAACTGCCGCGGAAACCTTCCAGAATGGCGATTTTGCCCTTGCCACCCAGTTGTTCCACAACCCATTCCGACATTCCGGCAAAGGATTGCTGCTCGTCGAGACCGACGAAAGTTTCGACCTTGCCGGGGCCTTCATCGACGCGGGTGTCAGCAGTGATCACAGGGATGCCCAGCGCGTTGGCTTCCATCACTTTGGGGATAAGCGCGGTCCCGTTCATGGGGACCAGAACGATGGCGTCAGGCGACTTGACCAATTCGGTTTCGACCACGGCGATCTGACCTTCGATGTCGCCGTTCACCTTGGCCGAAACAAAGGTCAAGTCGATTCCCAGCTCATCGGCGGCGGCCTTGGCTCCCTCACCCATGCGCCAGTAATAAGGGTTAGTCATGTCCTTTACGATAAAAGACAGCTTGAAGTCTGCCGCGAACAGCGGCGACGCAGCCATAAGGCCGGCAATAGCTACAGTTGCGACCGATCCAGCCACGCGTTTTATGGTTTTCATATCTACTTTCCTCCCAGGTTAAGCCAGACCCGGCATGTCCCGGATATGGCGCTGTGTAAATTATGCTGCCAAAGCCCCGATCAAAGAAACGCTGCAAATATCCACTTTGGATTTTCGGCCAGCAGGGTCAATAGCGCCCGTTTTCCCGCATCAGTACATCTGCCTGTTTCTGCGCCCCGGCCAACGCCGCGGCCACCGTTTTAGTGCCTTGGAGAGCTGCGTGAACCTCTTTGCCCAGAATGGCGACAAGGTCCGAAAATTCCGGGATCGGTGGGCGCGGCCAGATTTTCAGGTCGCCCTGCTGCTCCAGATGGTCCACCGTTCGGATCATACTGCTGAACGCCTGAACTTCCGGATCGGCGCTGGTTGAATAGCGCGGGCTGGTCAGGTTGCCGTTCTGCACATAAAGCTTCATCAGTTCCGGCCGGGTAAGGTATTCCATGACCTTCCATCCGATTGCCGCCCGCTCTTCGTCCAGCGAAGCCGGCAGGGCGAGGACGAAGCCGCCTACCGGCGAAATACGGTGCACACCCGGCTTGGCGGGATGGCGCATGAATTCGACATTGCCATGCGCCGGCGATGTCTCGTCGAGCTCGAATTTGCTGGCACGGATCGACCAGCCATAGGTCATGGCGGCGGCCCCTTTGGAAAAAATGGCAATGCGCCGGTCCCAATCGCACCGCATGCTGTCGGGATGGGCGAACTGGTTTATCTCGCGCAGGAATTCGAGAGTCTCCCGCCCCAACTCGGTATCGATCAGCGGGCGAAAGTTTTCTCCAGTGATTTCTTCGACATCGTAGCCGTCTTCAGTCGGTGTGAGGTCGATGATCGGGCTGCCGAAGTCCGCCAGAGTCTGGATAAAGCTGTGCGCAACCGGCGTTCCGCGACCGAAATTCATCACAATACCCGACAATCCGCGCTGCGCCCCGTGCAGGGCGCGTGCGGCGTTCAGCAGGTCGGTGGTGGTTTCAGGCAGGTCCAGCCCGGCTTCGGCGAACAGGTCGGTCCGGCAGAACAGCATTTCCACCGTCGGCTGGATCGGAATGCCATATTGCCGGCCGTCAAGCCGCGCCCCGCGCCAGGCCGAAACGTGGAAATCCGACGCGTTGTACCGGTTCGCCTCGATCTGTGTGTTCAATGGCCTGATCGCCTTGCTCTCAGCCAACTGGCCGATCCACGGCAGGTCGACGGACACCACATCGTATTTCGATTTGTTGCGCTGGTTGTTGTCGATGATTTCCTGATGCAACTCGTCCAGAGGCAATGTCGTCACTTGAAAATTCGCGCCGCAAAGCTCTTTCAGATTGTTCGACAGGTCTGCCAGCGTCCGGAATGTCGGGTCCATCGGGCAAAGGATGCGCACCGTCTTGTCCTGACCGATGCCCGACCGCATCGCGTTCGGATA
>JBFFQS010000178.1:0-4327 GCA_041573315.1 Amylibacter sp.
ATCACCCGCGAAGTCGAGAACAACGCGCAGGGCATCCTCGGCTATGTCGTGCGCTGGATCGATCAGGGCGTCGGCTGCTCCAAGGTGCCCGACATCAACAACGTCGCCCTGATGGAAGACCGCGCCACCTGCCGGATCAGCTCGCAGCATATCGCGAACTGGCTGCACCACGGCGTCGTGAACGAGCAACAGGTCATGGGGTTCATGCAGCGCATGGCAGAGGTCGTGGACGTTCAGAACGCCGGCGATCCGAACTACCGCCCGATGGCGCCGGATTTTGACGGCATCGCCTTTCAGGCGGCCTGCGACCTGGTCTTCAAGGGTACTGTCCTGCCCTGTGGCTATACCGAACCGGTGCTCCACGAGCGCCGCCTGGAACTGAAAAGGCAGATGAGCAAATGACCGGAATTTCCCTCACGAAAGCAAAACGCATCATTTCGGCGACCTTCGCCAAGGCCAGGGAACTGGACCTGAAACCGCTGGGCGTGCTTGTGGTAGACGCAGGCGGCCATCCGGTGGCCTTCGAACGTCAGGACGGCGCGTCCGCCGGACGTTACGCGATTGCCGACGGCAAGGCGCATGCCGCGATCATGACCGGTTTGCCCAGTTCGGCGCTGATGGCCCGCGCGGAACAGCAGCCGCATTCCGCCACGGCCTTCAGCGGGGCGCTGGGGGGCCGTTTCGTGTCGCTGGCGGGCGGTATTCTGGTCCGCGACAAGCGCGGCAACCTGCTGGGCGCGGTGGGCGTGACCGGCGATACCTCGGAAAACGACGCGATTGCCGGCACCGCCGGCGTCGAGGCGGCAGGCTACACCGCAGAGGCCTGATCCCGCCGGATCAGCCGTTTCGGAACCGCCGGAGCGGGCCGCCACCCGCGCGGCAGGCCCTTGCGACGGTTGACTTTCCTGCCGGACCTCCCATCTTGCGAAGTGTAGACAAATCCGGCCGAGTCGCAGATTCCGGCCGCCATTCGGGTGAAAATATGCGCAGACCTGTCGTCGGGATCATCGGCAACCTGGTCCTGATCAACGACCAATACCCCGCCCAGATCGGCGGCGTTCACAATATCGAGGCAGTCTCGCATGTCGCGCAGGCCATGCCGGTGGTTATCCCGGCCAATCCGGATTTCCTCTCGGTGCCGGAACTGATCGACCGTTTCGACGGCTTCGTCTTCACCGGGGGCCGGGCCAACGTCCACCCCGAGGAATACGGCGAGGAAGCGACCCCCGCGCATGGCGATTTCGACCGCGAGCGCGACGGGCTGACCCTGCCGCTGATCCGCGCGGCGGTCGCGGCCGAGGTTCCGATCCTCGGTATCTGCCGCGGCTTCCAGGAATTCAACGTCGCCTTTGGCGGTTCGCTCTATCCGGAAATCCGCGACCTGCCGGGCCGGATGAACCACCGCATGCCGCCAGATGGCACGCTGGAGGAAAAATTCGCCCACAGGCACGAGATCATCCTGAACGAGGACAGCATCTTCACAAAAATCTTCGGCTCCAACCGCGTGATGACCAACACGCTGCACGGGCAGGGCATCAAGGAACCGGGCGAGCGCGTCGTCATCGAAGGCCACGCCCCCGACGGCACCCCCGAAGCCATCCGCATCCGCGACGCAGGCAATTTCGCGCTGGCGGTGCAATGGCACCCCGAATACCGCGCCGCCGCCGACCCCGTGTCAAAACCCCTGTTCGAGGCGTTCGGTCAGGCGCTGCGGGGCACGCGGATCGAGTCCCTGCGGACCGGAACCTGACACTTCGGAGGCCCTGTTGAAAATCTTGTCCCACCTGAACGTGCTGGCTTTGTCCATCCTTGCGGCTCTTGCGGTTTCGGCGCCAACGGCACCCGCATTGGCCCAAACCGCGCCGACGGCGGCCGAGGCCGCGAATTATCGCGGACTGCACCTCGCGGCGTATCAGGGCGATGCCGACGCCGTTGAGCGTCTGGCGGCAGAGGGTGCCGACCTCGATGCGCGTGACCGCGTGGGGCGGACCCCGGCGCATGTCGCAGCTTTCACTTCGAACGACGACGCCTTGCGGGCCCTTGCGGCGGCAGGCGCGGATTTGAACCTGCTGGACGGTGAACTCTATGACGTCGTCACGATCGCGGCGGTGGCGAACGACCCGGAACTGGTCAGCCTTGCCATCGATCTCGGCAACCGCGCCGACCTGATCACCAGCCGCTATGTCGGGACCGCGCTGATCGCAGCCGCGCATCTGGGCCACGCAGAGGTCGTCCGCCGTCTGATCGCGGGCGGCGCGCCTCTTGACCATGTCAACAACCTCGGCTGGACCGCGCTGATCGAGGCGGTGATCCTCGGCGACGGCGGTCCGGACCATATCGCCACGGTTCAGGCCCTGCTGGACGCCGGGGCGGATGCCTCCATTGGCGACAATTCCGGCGTGACGCCTCTGCGCCATGCCGAAATCCGTGGCTATGACCGCATTGCCAACCTGATCCGCGCGGCGCAGCCGAACTAGCGCCTGTTGCGCCATCGGCGGCCTCCGGCTAGACACGATCCGAAACAGCAACCCGAAGCACGCCAGAAGATGATCACCCCAAAACCCGACATAAGCCGGAACCGCCGCCTCTCCGTCGCGCCCATGATGGACTGGACCGACCGCCATTGCCGGTATTTTCACCGCGTGCTGTCGCGTCACACGCTGCTCTATACCGAAATGGTCACCGCGCCTGCGCTGGTCTTCGGCGATGCTGACCGTCTGCTGGAATTCAACGCCGCCGAACATCCCGTCGCTTTGCAACTGGGCGGCTCGGACCCGGACCAGCTGGCGCAGGCGACGCGAATGGGCTGCGACGCGGGCTATGACGAGATCAACATCAACATCGGCTGCCCCTCCGACCGCGTGCAGTCGGGCCGTTTCGGCGCCTGCCTGATGGAGGAACCCGATTTGGTCGCCGATTGCGTCTCTGCGATGATCGAGGCCTCGACAGGGCCTGAAATCACGGTGAAATGCCGGATCGGCGTTGACGATCAGGACCCAGAAAAGGTGTTGCCCGAGTTTATCGAAAAAGTCGCCGCGCGCGGCGTCAAATCCTTTGCCATCCACGCCCGCAAGGCTTGGCTGCAGGGGCTCAGCCCCAAGGAAAATCGCGATATACCGCCGCTGGACTATGATCTGGTGCACCGGATCAAGGCCGACCGGCCAGAGTTGGAAATTGTCCTGAACGGCGGGCTGCGGACGCTTGACGCGGCGCTCGACCACCTGAACCGCGGGCTGGACGGGGCCATGATCGGCCGCGTCGCCTACCACGACCCGATGACCATTCTGGGGCAGGCCGACCGCCGGATTTTCGGCGCGGAGGCCGGGATTTCCGCATCCGAAGCCGTCCACGCCATGCTGCCCTATGTCGAGGCGCAGATGACGCAGGGCGCGCGGCTGAACCAGATCACGCGCCACATGCTCGGCCTGTTCACCGGCCAGCCCGGCGCGCGCAAATGGAAACGGGTTCTGTCCGAAAACGCCCACAAGCCCGGCGCGGGGCCGGAGTTGCTGGAACGGGCGCTGGCGGAGGTTCTGGATGTGCAGGAAGCCACCACCGCCTGACGGACGCCGCGCACCCGCCGCATGAGGGGTTCAGGATGACAAAACGGGATGATCTCGACGCAAAAGGCTGGGTGAAATTTTCCGCCGATCCGAACCTGTCGGACTGGGTGCAAGCAGTCGCGCCTGAGGCCGTCGAAATCGCCCGCGATCCCGCCCATACAGCCAACTGGCTGCGCTGCGGCGGCACGTGGTTCGCCGGCGTCAACGTGCTGGGAAACGCATCCGACGGCGCGGTCGGGAACGGCCCGCCGCTGGCAGGTCAAGCCGCCGGGTTCTGCCGTCAGCTTGTCGGGGCCGACAGAATGGACTGGGGCGACGGCCAGCTCTCGGTCTGCTATCCGGGCTATCCGAAACAGGACGCGGGAGAGTCCGCCGCCGCCTTTCGCTACCGCCTGAAACGCGACACCGCGCATCTGGACGGACTAAAGGCTGTCGGGCCGGACCGCAGGCGTAAAATGGATGAATTTCATGGGTTTATCCTTGGCATCCCGCTGAACGAAGTGCCCGTTGGCGCATCGCCTTTCGTGATCTGGGAAGGCTCGCACCACATCGTCCGCGCCATGCTGGAGACCGTCTTCGCGGACCGCGATCCGGCGGACTGGCCGGATATCGACATGACCGAACTCTATCAGGAAACCCGCCGTAAAATCTGGTCCGAGTGCCCAAGGGTCGAACTTACCGCCAAGCCCGGCGAGGCCTATGTCGCCCACCGCTTCGCCCTGCACGGCGTAGCCCCGTGGCGCAGCAAGAACCCGGCCCCCGAA
>JBFFQS010000179.1:0-4291 GCA_041573315.1 Amylibacter sp.
CAGGGTCGACGCAAGCACCGACTGGGCGGTTTTCGTCGAGGATTCGCCCAGCAAGATGTGCTGGGTGGTATCGGCGCCCACCAAGGTCGAGAACAGCAAGAAAGGCGTTTCGCGCGGCGAAATCCAGCTGATGGTGACCTACAGACCGGGCTCGGCGAATGCCGAGGTGTCCTTCACCGGCGGCTATCCGTTCAAACCCGACAGTATCGTCAAGATGCAGATCGGCGCGTCCGTCTATGACCTGTATCCCGACGGCGAATGGGCTTGGCCGGCATCTTCAAGCGACGACGCGAATATCCGCGAGTCGATGAAAGCGGGCGCGACCGCCCTGCTGACCGGAGAGAGCTCCCGCGGCACTGTCACGAAAGACACGTTTTCACTGGTCGGTTTTACCGCCGCCTTGGCCGCGGCCGAGAAAAACTGTACTTAAGGCTTACGGTTTTCGGCGTCAGTGACTATGTGACGTGATTGCCGCGAACCCGAAGCCAGAGAGCACATGACATGCCCGCCGACGCACCGATCACACAGGACCTGCTGACCATTCCGCGCAAGATGCCGGAAGGGGCGCTGCCGAACATGATCGGCTTGCGCCGCGAGGCTCTGGCCGCGGAGCTGGCGCGGATCGGCACGCCCGAAAAACAGATCAAGATGCGCGTCGGACAAATCTGGCAGTGGATCTACCACAAGGGCGCCACCTCGTTCGACGAGATGACCAACCTTTCCAGGGACTACCGCGCCCTGCTGGCCGGGAACTTCGCGCTGGACCGGCCGGAAGTGGTCACGCGGCAGGTTTCCAGGGACGGCACCCGCAAGTACCTTCTGCGCATCGCCGGCGGGCACGAGGTCGAGGCCGTTTATATACCCGAGAAAAACCGCGGCACGCTGTGCATCTCCTCTCAGGTCGGCTGCACGCTGACCTGTTCCTTCTGCCACACCGGCACCCAGAAACTGGTGCGCAACCTGACGGCGGGCGAAATCGTCGGCCAGATCCTGATCGCGCGCGACGACCTGGAGGAATGGGGCAAGCCCGCGGGCGACAAGCGCCTGATCTCGAACGTCGTGCTGATGGGCATGGGAGAGCCGCTCTACAACACCGACAACGTGCGCGACGCCATGCTGATCGCCATGGACAACGAAGGCATATCCCTGTCGCGCCGCCGCATCACGCTGTCCACCTCGGGCATCGTGCCCGAGATCATCCGCGCCGGTCAGGAAATCGGCTGCATGCTGGCGATATCCTTCCACGCCACCACGGACGAGGTGCGCGACAAGCTGGTGCCGATCAACCGCAAGCACAAGATCGCCGAACTGCTTCAGGCCTGCCGCGACTATCCGCGCCTGTCGAACGCAGAGCGCATCACCTTCGAATACGTGATGCTGAAAGACGTGAACGACAGCGACGCCGACGCCCGCCGTCTGGTGCAGCTGATCGCCGGCATCCCGGCCAAGATAAACCTGATCCCCTTCAACCCATGGCCCGGCGCGCCCTACGAGCGCTCGGACTGGGAGCGGATCGAAAGTTTTGCAGAGATTGTCAACAACGCGGGCTATGCCAGCCCTGTGCGGACCCCCCGCGGTGAAGACATAATGGCCGCCTGCGGCCAGCTTAAGAGCGCGACAGAACGCGCGAGAAAATCGGCGGCACAGATCGCCAAGGAAATTGAGGGACTATGACGAGCAATGAAAAAAAGAACATTTCTGGCAGGTCTGGCCACTAGCGGCCTGACACTGCAACCGGCGCGCGCCCTACAGGCAAATGAGGAACGCCCACCGGTTCTGAACGGCAAGATCTACACCGGACCGGAGATCACGCAGCTGTTGCTGCACAAGGACCGGCGCAAGATGTATATGCTTCACAAGGAAGACGTGGTGAAGAGCTTTCAGGTGCGGCTCGGCTTCAACCCGAACGGGCACAAGCTGCAGCAAGGCGACGGGCGCACCCCCGAGGGGCTGTATCACATCGACCGGCGCAACTATAACAGCGCGTTCTACCTGAGCCTCGGGATTTCCTATCCGAACATCCGCGACGTGGCGCGATCGCGGGCGGCGGGCGTATCGCCGGGCGGCGATATTTTCATCCACGGCGGCCCGAGGTCAGCCAAGGAAGGCCGCAAGCGCGACTGGACGGCGGGCTGCATTGCCCTGCGAAACGGCGATATGCGAGAGGTTTTCTGGATGACGCGGGTCGGCACGCCGATCTATATAACGGTCTAGGCGGGCGGCCCTAGCTGCCGAAGACTTGGACCCACCAGATCTTGCCATTGCTTTCCTGGAACCAGGACAGCCCGACAGACCGCGCGCGCTCTGACAGGATCACGCCGCGCGACAACGGGTCGTCCATCCATGCGTTCAGCGTCAGCAGGTCATCCTCGAAGGTTTCAGAGATATTCTCGCCGTCGAACGCACCCGGATACCCGGCCCGTTCCACCCGGTCGAGTGGCGACGACCCGTCAGACCCGAAATCCCAGGGCCGGTTTTGTTTCGACAGGTCGATGGCATGCGTCTTGGCGGCGGCGATCAACTCCGGCGACAGCTGTACCGGCTGCAACCCGTTATTCTCGCGGATGGCGTTCACCGCATCCAGATGCCGGTACTGAATCTGGGCTTCATCCTTTTCCTTGATCCAGAAAATTCGGATGACGTCGCCGTTTTCATTTACACGGGGTCCCTGGTCGCAGGCCGACAGAACTCCGAATAAGGCGGTCAGCAGGATTATAAAGCGCAACATACGGACAGTTCCCCGAAATTGAATTAGGCGCTTACCTACCGCGAAATCGCGGCATCGGCAAATGCACAATTCGAATATCAGCGGATTTTCGTCACTAACGGCAGTTTGATTTGTAACTGTTGTCGATAGGCACTATTATCTCAGCGAATTCAAAGCGAGAGTACAGATGAAGAAGTTGAATGATTTGAAGATTTCGCGCCGCGCCTTCGCGGCAGGCACATTAGCGTCCGCCGCCTTTGGCAGCAGGGCGCTGGCCCAGTCCGACCCTGCATTTCAGGAGGCGCTGGAAAACGAATTCGCCGTCGAAAGACCGCAGGGCGGCGTGAAACGCAACCTTTCCAGTTTCCGGGCCCAGACCTGGGAGCCTTATTTCTCCAACACGCGCAACGGGGCGATCCTCGTCGATACCAAGAGCCGGGCCCTGCATTTCTGGTCCGAAGATCGTTTGATCTACAAGGTCTACCCGACCAGCGTTCCGGAATCGCCTGAACTGACCCGTCTGGGCCGGACCTCTGTCGTGCAAAAGCGCGTCGGCCCCGACTGGCGCCCGACCGCCAGCATGCTGGAACGCAACCCGGACTGGCCGAAGTACATCCCGCCGGGGCCGGAAAATCCGCTGGGAACCCATGCGCTCTATCTGTCGTGGCAATATTACCGCATTCACGGCACACATGACACGCGCAAGATCGGCCGGCGTTCGTCGAACGGCTGTATCGGCCTGTATAACCAGCACATCGCGCAGTTGTTCGAGATGACCAAAGTCGGCACCCAGGTCCTGCTGATCTAGGGCAGGGGCGACGAGGCCGCTCCAGGCCCGCTTTCCGGTTTCAGAATTCCGCGATTCCCCGCAGCGCTGCCGCGGGGAATTTCGTCTGTATTTGAAACGAATCTTAACTTTCTATTTCTTGTTTCCGGGCAACGCTCCGGCCACAATCAGGCCCGCTGCGGTCTGTGGTATTCCCACTTTCGTAACGCCGAAAAAGAGCATGCCAGAACAATCTGAACAAGGAATATCGTAATGAAAGCCATATTAGCATCCGCTGCCTTAGTTTCGCTGCTCGCCTCGGCTTCGTTCGCCGGAAATCTCATCAAACCGAACGTGGAGCCAATGATTCAAACGGTGGAAGATGACAATGACGGCATCAGCTTGCTGCTGCCGCTTGTGGCGCTTGCCGCACTGGCGGCGCTTGCCTCTTCCAGCAGCGCATCAGACACTGCGTTGTGATTTAACAGGGATGAAACCCGGCTCCGGAATACGCCCGAAGAAGCGACAAACCGAACAGTCGTGCAAGGTGGCTTCGAAAGCTTTCATTAACCGTGAGACTGTATCAAGTTATTGTTTGGTGCCAATTTTGTCACATTCCGAATCGCCGGGAGGCGTACCGCTTAGAATCCTTGAACAGGTCTCTCTGAATCAGATAGTGTTCCACCACAATCCATGCGTACCGCGTGTGCGGACGTAATCGAATTCCCTGCGCCGCAGGTCCACCAAGAGGAAAATTCATGAAAAAAGTAGTAATTTCCGTCGCAGCTCTGTCCATGCTGGCAGCAGCTTCGTTCGCC
>JBFFQS010000180.1:0-4272 GCA_041573315.1 Amylibacter sp.
AACGCAAACCCGCTGTGTACGCTTGTGCTGGCGCCTTTTGTGATCGCACCTCCGATCGCAGGGGTTCTTTTCTGGAACCAGACCATCATGGCGTTCACATCCGTCCTTGTGTTCAGCGCGCTGTTTTTCGGAACCTACGCCTCATCACTTGTGCTGATCCCCCGCTTTCGCAGGTAAGCTAGAATTTGCTTCCGGCGTCCCTAGATGTCGGAGGCCGCTTTTGCGCTCAGGTCTTTTTCGCTAAAGGTCGTCGCTGCATTCCGGAGACGGCCCTCCGCTTTTCAAGCGTACGCCGGACAGTTTCCGCAAGGGTATCCTGTTCGGTTGCCGGCCCGGCGGAGGATTGACGACGCTGCACTTCGGCGATCTGCTTCGCAAGTCCGCCATTCAGTCCCAGCGCGTAGAGTGTCGCGGCGCTTTCTTCCATCTCGGCCGCGCGCCGCGCGCCGTGCCGCAGGGTTCGTTCAAACTGGTATTCCGCGATGTCCGGCCAGCCCAGACCTGGGTAACTTGCCGAGAGGCTTTCGAGGATTTCTTCGAAGCATCCCGACGCCTCGGCCGCAAGCAGCGCTTCGACGGTGATCGCCTCCAATCCCTTTACAAAGACCGAGCGCACCATCTTTATCGCGGTCGCATCGCCGGCGGCGGAGCCAGCGACCCTTGCCGAGAACCCCATCTCTGCCAGAACAGGACAAAGCACCTCGGCCTGCGGTCCCGCTATCAGCACAGGAGAGCCATGGCCGCGCGGATGCACCGGCGTCATCACCGCCATGTCGAGGTACTCCGCCCCCGTCGCTTCCACACGCTTTGCCGTCTCGCGCTTTCGGTCGGGCGACACCGAGTTGATGTCGATGACAAGGCCCCCGGCCAGCGCCGGCAGCAAGGGTTCTATGGCAATCAGGCTCTGGTCCGCAGTGACGGCTGAAATGATCCAGTCCGCCCCCGAAAGCTCTGTGGCGCTGTTCACGCAATCCACTCCGGCCTCGGCCATGGCGGACCGCATCGCACCGGCCTCCGGACCGACAAGTTTGATGTCATAGGCGCGGAATCGCAGGGCAGGGCGTGCCTCGGCCAATGTGGCCTGAAAGGCGCGCGCGGCTTCGCCGAATCCGATAAAGGCAATCTCCGAAGGTTCCTTCATGACTGGCCTCCGTCTGGAAATACGATCCCGTCGAACAGCTTTCGCGCGGTACGCAATATGGCCGCCCGCGTGACCTCTCCGTTTTCGACCGTGGCGATGATCGTCATTTCGCCGGTTGGATGCTCGACCGACAGCGTCTGTTCGCGCCCGCCGGACAACCGCGCGACGCTGTGGGCCGGCGATCCGGGCAGCAACGCTGCTGTTGCGACACTGACCGCGCCGAGAACGCCGATCGTTTTATGGCATCTGTGCGGGATGAAGGTGCGTGTCGAGAGGGTTCCGTCCGAACGCGGAGGAGAGACCATGGTCATTTTGGGCACGGTCTTGTCCCGCACATCGCCAAGGTTCATCATCGGACCCGCCATGAGCCGTATCGCCTCCAGTTTTTGGCGAAGCGTAGCGTTCTCTTCCAGCGCCTGCGGATCTTCGTCGCCCGATATGCCGAGATCGGCCGCCGCCATGACGACACAGGGCATGCCGTTGTCGATCAGGGTACAGGCGATCCCGTCGATTTCGTCCACGATATTGCCCGTTGGCAGCAGTGCGCCACAACTTGAACCGGCGGTGTCCTTGAATTCCAGCGGAACGGGGGCGTGGGTCCCGGGCACTCCGTCGATATGCGCGCTTCCGGTGTAAGTCGGTTTGCGGTCCGGGGTCTGGACCGTGGCAACCGCGACCTGTCCTGTATTCTCCATGAAAATACGGACATCCGTCTGTCCCTCCTGCGCTGGCACCAAACCGCGCTCTATCGCGAACGGCCCGACACCGGCGAGGATATTGCCGCAGTTCTGGGCATCTGTAACGACGGCGCGGTCGACCATGACCTGCAGGAACAGATAATCCACATCGACGCCCGGCCGGTCGGAGCGTTTGACCACGGCGACCTTCGATGTCAGCGGGTCGGCCCCGCCCAGACCGTCGATCTGGCGCGGGTCGGGCGAGCCCATGATGCCAAGCAAGGCCTTGTCACGGGCAGCGGTATCCGCAGGCAGGTCACCAGCGAGGAAATAGCCGCCCTTCGACGTGCCGCCGCGCATCCACATCGCCCGTATGCCTGTCATCGTTAACTCCCGTGTCCTGCGAACCTTCGGCAATTACTCGTAGCGCAGTCCCTTGGCCTTCAGTCTCGCACGCATCTCGTACATGTCGAGCCCCAACTCGCCCGAAGCGAGGCGTGCGCGCTTTTCTTCTTCTTTGGCCATTCTATCCCGCGCTTTGGCGAGTACGGCTTCGGCCTCCTCGCAGGCAACGACGCAGACGCCGTCATCATCGGCCACGATCACATCACCCGGCCGGACGTGGGCGCCGGCACAGACGATGGGAACGTTGACCGATCCGATGGTCTCTTTCACGGTGCCTTGCGCGCTGATGCACTTGGACCAAACCGGAAAACCCATCGCGGTCAGGTCGCGCACGTCGCGGGTGCCCGCGTCGAGTACGGCGCCCCTGCATCCGCGCGCCTTGGCGGAGGTTGCAAGCAGATCGCCGAAATAACCGTCACCGCAGGGGGAGGTCGGCGAAAACACGATTATGTCGCCCTCTCGCACCTGCTCCATCGCGACATGGAACATCCAGTTGTCACCCGGCGCACCGCTGATCGTGATGGCAGATCCGGCGATTTGCGCGCCGGAATAAATCGGGCGCATATAACTTAGCATCAGGCCTTTGCGGCCCTGGGCCTCGTGCACCGTGGCGACGCCCGCTTCTGCGAGACCTTTGATCACCGAAGCCACGGCGCGGGAAATATTCTGTACGACAACACCCATCAGAGTTCATCCACTGTTCGCGGAAAGATCGACTGGTAGCCTTCCGCATATTTGCAATCGCGTCCGCCGGACTGTCCGCCGGAGTTTCGTTTGAAGTGGTTGGCGCGCTGCTGTGCGACGCGCGTATAATACTCCCAAAGGTGCTCTTGCCCCTGCATGCATTCGATCGCCGCACGCTTCTTGTCCCAGACGGGCGTTATGTCGAGGAAGGTATCGGGCTTCCAGCCCATCTGCTCTGTCTGGTGCGGCTCGAACAGGTATAGCTGCGGCGCGCCCAGAACCTTCTCGCCCGGATTGTGGCCCCAGGCCTGCGCGATCATGCGCGTCTCGAGCGCGACTGATGTCGTATACATGTGGTCGGTATTGTAGGGGTCGTATTGCGAATGGCTCAGCATGAAGCGCGGCTGCACGGCACGGATGACGTCGACGAGCCGGTATTTCGCCTCTCGGTCCAGTTCGAGGGGATAGTCGCCGAGGTCAAAGAACTGGATATCGTGGACGCCGAGCGCCTGCGCCGCCGCTTCGGCTTCGGCTTGGCGGCCTGCCTTGACCTTTTCCAGCGTCATACCTTCCTGCTTCCACATCTTGGCGCTTTCGCCGCGCTCGCCGAAGCTGAGGCAGACGACGGTTACGTCATAGCCGAGCTTGGTGTGAAGGGCGATGGCCCCGCCGCAGCGCCAGACGAAATCGGCCGAATGAGCCGAAATGACGAGGGCTGATTTCCTGTCGGTCATGAAACCTTATCCTCTTTTTTGCGCGACCGCCGGTTCCGCGCCTCTGGTCATACGGTCGGCATATTCGGCCGAAGCCTTGATTCCGCCAAGGGGAAATATGTGGGTGCCCGCGATAAGGCCGCCCGGATTGGCCGCGACATGGTTGGCCAGATCGGACAAGACCGCCGTTGGCTCGAACGGAACAAGCATCTTGGTGACATCCTGCGCCCGCTTGCGCAGAACCGAAAGCGACGGCCCTACGCCGCACAACATGGCGAATTTTATCAGGGTTTGCAGCTTGGCAGGTCCGGCGACGCCGACGTGAACAGGCAGGGCAACGCCCGCCGCGGCCAGCCTGTCGGCCCATGCGATCACCGGCGCCGCATCGAAGGCGAACTGGGTCGCCATCGCCATCTCCGCGTCCGTGCGCTCAGAGAACGCCTGTTTCCACGATGCCGCCTCGTCCACGACCTTGTTGCCGCCGTCCGGGTCGATGTCGCGGTTGCCTTCCGGGTGCCCAGCGACGTGCAGTCGTGTGAAACCGTGCGCGTCGAACAGGCCTGTCTCCAGAAGCTGCATGGAGCTGTCGAATGTACCCGCCGGAACCTTGGGTCCGCCGGCCAGAACCAAAGCTTCGCGCGCACCAGCCTCG
>JBFFQS010000181.1:0-4259 GCA_041573315.1 Amylibacter sp.
CACGTTGAAGCCGTAGGTGATGACGCGGCGGTCGTCGATCTGGCCGACCATCGACTGCACCTCGGGGTGGTCGGAGTTGCAGATCGCCACGCCGTAGAACGGGATGTTGGAAACGAAAGTGTGGAACGCGGCGCGCAGGTTATCGAAAGTGCCGTAGTGTTCCATATGCTCGGGGTCGATGTTGGTCACCACGGCAATGGTCGCGGGCAGGCGGTTGAAGGTGCCGTCGCTCTCGTCGGCCTCGACCACCATCCATTCGCCGCCGCCCATCCGCGCGTTGGAGCCCCACGCCTGAATCACGCCGCCGTTGACCACGGTCGGGTCCATGCCGCCGGCCTCCAGCAGGGTGGCGACCATCGTGGTGGTGGTGGTCTTGCCGTGGGTTCCGGCAATCGCCACGTTGGATTTCAGGCGCATCAGTTCGGCCAGCATCTCGGCGCGTTTGACGACCGGCAGGCCGCGGGCGCGGGCCGCATCGAGTTCCGGATTGCCGCGCTTGATGGCGGAGGAGATCACGACGACCTCCGCGTCCTCCAGATTTTCAGCTTTCTGGCCGATGAAGACCTTGGCGCCCAGCCGCTCCAGCCGTTTGGTAATGTCGCTGGCTTTCAGGTCGGAGCCCTGCACCTGATAGCCGAGGTTCAGCAGCACTTCGGCAATGCCGGACATGCCGATGCCGCCGATGCCCACGAAGTGGATCGGGCCGACGTCGGACGGCAGTTTGGTCGCGGCTGCTGCGTTCATGCCTTGTCATCCTTCTGTGCCAGTTGCTCGACCAGCGCGGCCAGCGCCTGCGTTGCTTGCGGTTTGCCTTGCGACAGCGCGGCCCCGGCCATGAAGGCAGCTTGCTCCGCATCTGTCAGAATGGCCGCTATATGCTTTGCCAGCCCTTCGGGTGCAAGCTCTGATTCCAGGATCACCACGGCGGCTCCGGCGTCGTTCAGCGCCCGCGCGTTGGCGGCCTGATGGTCGTCGGTGGCAATCGCCAGAGGGATCAGGATAGAGGGGCGGCCGATCACCGCGATGTCCGCGACCGACGACGCGCCCGAGCGCGAGACAACCAGCTGGGCCTGCGCCATGCGCGTCGGCAGGTCGGTGAAGAACGGCGAGACTTCAGCAGAGACACCCGCGAAGGCATAGGCCTTTTCGCAGGCCTCGGCATCGGACTCGCGCGCCTGTTGCGAGACATGCAGACGCTTGCGCAGATCGCCATCCAGCAGAGCGACGGCCTTGGGCATAGTGGTGCTGAGGATATGCGCGCCCTGCGATCCGCCTATGGCGAGGATATTTATCGGCTTTTTCTTTGGCGGCACGTAATCGGCACCGGCTTTTTCCAGCACGGCGCGGCGCACCGGATTGCCGGTATGGGTGCCGTGAACGCCCGACGGCAGGACCGTCGGCCAAGTGCCGCAGGCGACCAGATCGACATGGCGCGCGAACAGCCGATTCACCCGGCCCAGCACGCCGTTCTGCTCATGGATCAGGCGCGGCGTTCGTGTCAGCACCGCCGCCGCCATCGCTGGCAGCGCCGGATAGCCGCCGAAGCCTGCCACAACGGCGGGCCGGTCGGATTTCATGGCCCGCCATGCCGACAGGATGCCGCGCAATATCTGTAACGGAGCGGCCAATTTCGCCCGCAGACCGCCGCGCGAAAAGGTACTGGATTTGACGACTTCGACTTTGACCTCCGGCGGAAAACCGCCGGTGTAACGCGCACCGCGCGGATCGGTGGACAGTTTCACCCGCCAGCCGCGCGCCAGCATTTCCTCTGCCAGCGCCTGCGCCGGAAACATGTGGCCGCCGGTGCCGCCGGCGGCGATGACCAGAAGTTTCTGCTCAGCCATGTTTGGGTCCGGGCGCGCGGTGCCGTTCCCGGCCCAGCACATCCGCCATGTCCCCCTGCGGACGTTTCCTTGTCAGCGCCAGCAGAAAGCCCAGCGCGATGCCGCCTGCCAGCAGCGACGAGCCGCCGTAGCTGATGAACGGCAGGGTCATGCCCTTGGCGGGCAGAAGGCGCACGGCGACACCCATGTTGATGAATGCCTGCATCCCGAACATGGCGACAATGCCTGTTCCGGCAAAGCGAATGAACGGATCGCGCTCCTTGGTCAGGCGCATGAAAGACCGGACCGTGATCGCCATGAAGAGCAGGATGATGAACAGCACCAGGAATAACCCGTATTCCTCGGCCGCGACGGCGATGATGAAATCGGTATGCGCATCCGGCAGCGACCATTTCACGGTGCCTTCACCGACGCCGACACCGAAATAGCCACCCTCCTGAATGGCGTTGGTGGCATAGCCAAGCTGCGTGCGCGGATCGACGTCGGGGCTGAGGAACCCGTCGATGCGCCGCGCGAAATGCTCGGAATTATGATAGGCGAAATAGCCGGACCAGAGCACGCCGCCGGTCATCAGCAGCAACAGCATCATCGGCGCGCCTGCGACGAAATACATGATCCCCCAGGCCGCAAGGTAAAGGCTTGCCTGACCGAAGTCCGGTTGCAGCACCAGCATGGCGGCAACCGCGATCGTCACCATCAGCGACAGGCGTTTGCCGGGCGGGCCGCCAACCTCGAACGACGCGGCCATCAGCCAGGCGGAAAACACAAGGAAACAGGGTTTCAGGAACTCTGACGGCTGTACCGAGGTGAAGCCCAGCGAATACCACCGCACCGCCCCCTTGCCGAAATCGGTGCCGAGCGCCGGCAGCAGGGCCAGCGCGACAAAGCCGAGTACAAAGCCCATCACGCCCAGCCTGCGCACCATGCGCGGCGAGGCCATCGACAGGAAGATCATCGCCAGCAGGGCCACGAAGCCAAAGAACGCCTGACGGTATACGTAATAAAACGGGTTCAGCCCGTTGCGTTCCGCCAGCGGAACCGAGGCCGCCATGCCGACCAGCAGGCCGGTCAGGAACAGCAGGATCACCGCGAGCAAAGTAACCTTGTCCACCGAGCGCCACCAGCGCGGCAGAATCGGATCGCCGGGCTTCGCCGCGACGGTGCCAAACACCATATCAGTCATGAGTACTGCCCATGTTAAAAACTGCCATTGCCTGTTGCCGCCTCTGACGGGCGTGCTTTGCAGGGAATGTTACACGAACGGGTTCAAATTTCCAGTGTAAAACCCGCGATATAGGCTTTGTGTGACAAGCGGCTCCGCAGGGCCGCGGTATCACCCCTGCAAGTAGGGCGCGACAGCCGCGATAAAGGCGTCGCCACGGTGCTCGAAGCTGCGGAACTGGTCGAAACTGGCGCAGGCGGGCGCCAGCAGGATCACGTCGCCGGGATCGGCGTCCCTGACGGCCTCGGCCACAGCGGCCTCTATCGTGCCGCTGTTGGAATGCGGGGTTTCGCCCAACTGTCTGGCGAATTCTTCTGCGGCTTCCCCGATCAGGTAGGCTTTTTTCACGCGGCCGAACAAGGGTGCCAGCGCGGCGATGCCGCCGTCCTTGGCCTGCCCGCCGGCAATCCAGCGAATGTTGTCAAAGGCCCGCAGCGCCTGTTCTGCCGCATCGGCATTCGTGGCCTTGCTGTCGTTGACGAAACTCACGCCTTTGGCTGTTCCCAGAAACTGGCTGCGGTGCGGCAGGCCCTCGAAGCTGGCCATCGCCTCTTCGATGACTTTCGGGGCCAGCGTCAGCGTCCGGCAAACGGCATAGGCGGCGCAGGCATTCTGATGATTATGCGCGCCGGGCAGGTTCGGGAAATTGCGCAGGTCGATCGAGGCCATCTGCCGCCCCTTGCGCCATTCCGCCAGAAATCCCTTGCGGGCGAAGACCGACCAGCCCATGCCCTGCAACTTGCGGCCCGAGGATATCTCGATCACCGGATCGCCGGTGCCTGCCTCCTGCCGGATCTGATTGGCGAGGAAGCGGCCCTCTTTCTCGTCCACGCCGATGATGGAACGGTCCGGCATGCCCTCGACAAACAAGCGGCGCTTGGCGGCGAAATAGCCGCCGATGCCGCCATGCCGGTCGAGGTGATCGGGACTGAGGTTCAGGAAAACCGCCACGTCGGGGGCAAGCGCCCGGGCCAGTTCGGTCTGGTAGGAGGACAGCTCCAGCACCACGACCTGCCCGTCCGCCGCCGGATCGAGGTCGAGCACGCCGCGCCCGATATTGCCGCCCGTCTGCACCGGCTTTCCGGCGCATTTCAGGATATGCGTGACCAGCGCCGTGGTCGTCGATTTGCCGTTCGATCCGGTGATGCAGACGACTTTCGGCGCGCGGTCGAACTGGTCCCAGTCCTCGGTCG
>JBFFQS010000182.1:0-4231 GCA_041573315.1 Amylibacter sp.
CGCACCTTGCGCCACGGCCTGCTCGCTGCGGGCAAGCACCTTGAGTATCACGCCGTCGACCGGTGAGGTCAGTTCGATACAGCAACCCTCGCCACGTGCGGCGGCGTCAATGTCTTTGGGCTGGCGCAGGCGGGCGAGCGCACTCGCCAGTTCCGCCTTGCGCAGACTGATAACGGCTTCGGTGCTGGCGACCTGCGCCTCCTGAAGCTGCAAATCATTATAGGCTTGTTCCAGCGCACGTTCCGAGACCACATTTGTCTTGGCCAGTTGCGACGCGCGATTGTAGTCCGAGCGTGCCAGATCCAGCGACTTTTCTGCCCGCGCGTGCTCTACCTCGGCCAATGCGACCGCAGAGCGCGCGGCTTCGGCGGCAGCCGTCAGTTCGGCCAGCGTCCGCTCGTCCAGAAACGGCGGCTCGGGCGGGTGAATTCTGGCGATAACTGTCTGGCCTGCAATCACAGCAGCGCCTTCCTCAAGCGTGGCGCGGTCAAGGTGGCCCGCGATCGGAGCCGATACGGTGTAGACTTCCCTGACCTTGGTGACGCCCTCTTCCTTGATGGTTACGCGCATCTCGCCGCGTTTCACCGCTGCGGTGTCGACAAGTATCGGCTTTTCGCGCATGGCAAAGTAAAATCCGGCAATAATCGCGAGTGCGAGACCGAGCAGCCCAAGGCGGAAAATCCAGGGTTTCATCACTTTACTCCCGTGTTTTCAAAACTCTTATAAGATCCAGCCGGTTCACGCGCCGCCGCACGATCAGAGCGGAAAACAGAGCCGATGTCAAAACCACCAGGCTGGCCCAGGCGAAAGTTTCGGCACTGACCACGAAGGGAATCCGGTATAGGTCGCTTGAAAACCCTTTGATCACAGCCCAGGAAAAAAGATAGCCCAGCAGCCATCCCAAGGGCTGGGCCGCCAGAACGATAACTGACAACTCAAACAGCAGCACCTTTGACACCTCAGCCGGAGTAAAGCCGAAAACACGCAGGCTGGCGAGTTCGCGGGCTCGTTCCGACAGTTGAATGCGCGCCGAGTTGTAGATGACCCCGAAAGTCACGATCACGGCCAGCGATATGTAGACCGTCGTCATGATAACGATGTTTTCCTTGATCGTTTCGCGGAATTTTTGCAGTGAGACATCCTGCAGAGTGATGCCGGCTATTGCCGGTGTGTTCTTGACCTCGGTGTACAAGGCGCCGAGGGCGTTGTGATCTATGACGACCCGCGCGCCGGAGATTTGCGAGCCGTCGCGCATCAGGCTGTTCAGGTAGGGCAGGCTGGCATAGGCGGTCAGCCCGACATAGCTCTGCGCGATGCCGACGACCGGCGCCCACACAATGCGCCGGCCCTTGCGGGTCAGTTCTACCTCGACCATATCCCCCGGCCGCAGGTTTAGGTTGGCGCCGACCCGCTCCGAGATCACCAGACCATGCGAAGGCGCGTCCATCGGCGCCAGGTCGAGGTCCAGAATGCGCGAAAGCTGGCTCCCTGCGGAAAGAGCGACCAGCGACGTTTTCACTTCATGGTGTTCGTTGCGCAGCTTGACCGGCGTCGCCCGAAACGGCTCGGCGCGCAAAACACCGGGCAGGGCGGCCACATTGTGGATTGCCGACGCACCGGTGTCGGCGGCAAACGAAAGCGAGGCATCCTGCCGCTCCGTCTGAAAAAAGATGACGTCTATCAGGTAATCAATGGAGTCGAGAGTAAACAGCGCGGTGACCAGCAGTGCCACCGACATTGACGTTCCCAGCGTCGTCAGGCTCGACCGGACCGGTCGCCGGACCAACTGGCGCAGCGACATGATCGTAAGCTGCGATATCCAGCGGGACATCTTGAAGCCGCGCCCGAAGAAACTGTGATAAACCTCCGGTGCCGGCGGTCGCATGGCGACGGCAGGCGGCAGGTTGGCGATCGACCAGATCGATTTCGCGGCGCCGGCCAGCGCAGACAGCACAGTTACAGACCCGGCTATCGCGTAGAGGTCGAGGCTCTGCGTGAAGATCAGGAAGGGGAAGGAAAAAAATTCGGCATAGATCCGCGTCAGCCCCCGGCCGAGCCACCACCCTGCGGCGGCGCCGATGGCCAGGCCCACCAGCGCAATCAGGATGACCAGCTTGGCATAATGTCCGCCGATCGCGAAGTTGGTATAGCCGAGCGCCTTGAACAAGCCGACATGTTCGCGTTCCAGTGCCACAAGCCGCGACAGGATCATGTTGACCAGAAAAGCCGAAACCAGCAGAAAGATCGGCGGAATGACCTTTGCCATGGCCGCCAGTTCCGTCAATTCCGAGTCCAGAAAGGCATTTGAAATCTGATCGGACCGGTCGTAGGCGCCAGCGCCTCCATAATCGTCCAGCAGAGTGTCGACGGTGTCCAGAATGGGCCTGGTATCGGCACCGCGCAGTGTCGACAGGCTCAGGTCGTTGAAGCTGTTTTCCATATCGAAGACGCTGCCGAGCACGCTTTCAGACATGTAGAACACACCAAAGCGTTTCGGGTCCGGCACCAGTTCGCCGGGCCCGATGGCATAGACGAACTCGGGCGACAAGACGATGCCGACGACGGTCAGTTCACGTTTTCGACCGTTCATTATAATGCTGAACCGGTCGCCGGGCCGGAAACCGTGGGCGTTGGCAAAGGTCTCGATAATCGCGACTTCCCGCTCCTGATTGGCCGACGGCAGGCGCCCTGTGCGAATATAAAGGCGGTTCACGGCGGCTTGCCGGTTGTCTGGTATAGAGACGACCAGCCCCGACGCTGGTTCCGCCATATCGGCGACATCCAGCAGCACCGGCTCGACAATCCTGAGTTCAGTCGCCGAAACGCCCGGAATGGCGGCGATACGCGGTTTCAGGTGTTTGGGCGCGCGCACAGCCGAGGCGAATACCGTCCCGAACCTGTACCTGTCATAGAATGCGGTGCGGGTTTCTTCCAGCGAGCGGCTGGCGCCGACGGCAAGAATGATCGTCGCCACGCCGCAAGCCATCACCAGAGCCACCGCCAGCGCTTGCGCCCAAATCCGGACAAGGTCGCGTATGAGTTTCTTGTCCAAAGCATGCAGCATCACCAGACCACCTCTGACGGTTCGATCCGGCTTTCGTTCCGGTGATCATCCGATATCCTGCCGTCGATGAAGGATATCACGCGATGGGCGATGTTCTGGATCCCGGCGTTGTGCGTGATCAACGCCGTTGTCGTCCCGAGGCTCTCGTTGACCCGCTTCAGCGCTTCGAGCACCAGAACTCCGGTTTTGGAGTCCAGCGCACCCGTGGGTTCGTCACACAGAAGGACTTCGGGCTGTTTGGCTATGGCGCGCGCGATTGCGACACGCTGCTGTTCGCCGCCGGACAGTTGGGCAGGAAAGTGGTCCGCGCGGTTCTGCAGCCCCACAAGTTCAAGCGCCTCGTCCGCTGGCATGGGATTTTGCGCGATTTCAGTGACGAGGTGGACATTTTCGCGCGCCGTCAGACTGGGAATTAGGTTGTAGAACTGGAAAACGAACCCGACATGATCTCTTCGGTACCGCGTCAACTGCCGCTCTGAACTGGCTGTCAATTCGTGATCCCGGAAGACGACCTGACCCGACGTGGCCCGGTCCAGTCCGCCGACAATGTTCAGAAACGTGGATTTGCCGCTGCCAGATGGGCCCAGCAGCACGGTCATGTCGCCTTCCATCAGGTCGAGAGTGACATCGTTAAGCGCATGCACGGCGACATCGCCTGTCCGATAGACTTTGGACAGGTTGGAGATTCGAAAAATCGCTTTCTTTTCAGTCTGGTCGGGTTTCATGACGCACAGCCTATCCGAAGGCACGGGCGCAGGTGTTGACCGAAATCAAAGTGGAGATGCGGTCAGCATGCCCCGTTCCCGGCTATCTTGCCCGATCGGCACGCCCCGGAACAGGGGGTAATTGTTCGGGTAATTACGCCGTCAGTGCAGCTTGAACGTCGTGTCGTCGGGGTCCGAAGCTGACGCTTGTTCCTCGTCGGTTTCGCTGGCGGGAATGGCATAGCCTCCGTTCAGCCATTTCCCCAGATCGACGTCGGCGCAGCGTTTTGAACAGAACGGGCGGTATTTCGCATCGGTTTTCTTGTCGCAGATCGGGCAGGTCATTCGGGTAAAAGCTCCGGCAGTGGTATTCTCTCGCGTTTTCGTTGCAGCTCAAAATGCCCCAAAGGCGTCCAGCCGACAAGGGTGGTTTCCGTAGGGTCCGACCTGAAGGCGTTGCGTA
>JBFFQS010000183.1:0-4176 GCA_041573315.1 Amylibacter sp.
CAGGCGTCGTTTCGAAAATCATCGAATAAGGCGAAAGCCATTTAGCAAAGAGGCCGTCCCGTTCGGGGCGGCCTTTTTCGTTTCGGCGCCAACTGCGCCGCCGGCTGCCGCGGCTGGCCCGATTTCGGGAAGCCGAAGGGCTGATCGCTCCATATTAACGATAAATTTTCTAAATTTTGATTCTATGATGGTTTCGGAGTAGCATTGAGTCTCTGCGCGCGATGCGGGGGCGCTTCGCGGCAGGAACGGGATGATTTTAGTGATGCCGATATTTCGGGGGTTCTTGTATTTATTGCTTGCTGCGACCGGCCTCGCCGCATCCGGGCAGGGTGCTTTGGCGCAGGCAGTTGCCGGCCCCTATGCCGGTGTCGGCCTGTCCTTCGCGCATGGCGAATCGGAGGCCGGGGTCGGCCCTGTCGGGTCGGAGGGCGATCTGACCGCGCTGTCTTTCGTGCTTGGAAACAAATGGGTTCGCGACGATCTGTCCTACGCTATTGAACTGGATGCCGACGTCAACGTTGGCGGCGACCTGAGGCAGGACGGGCCCTGTGGCGTCTATGCCATCGAATCTTATATGTGCGAACAGGATTCGACCGTCCGTTTGCGCGGGTTGGTCGGCACACCTCTGGGCGATGCGGAACTGTTCGGCGCCGTGGGTGTTGGCGCGACCTTCGGCACTTTCGCCACCGGCGAGACGTCGACCGGTTCGGGCAGTGTCTATGGCCTGACCCTGGGCGCGGGGGTGAATTATCCCCTGCGGAACGGGATGAACATCCGCGGCGAGGTGAACTACGACAATTTCAACAATGCCGACCAGCCCACCGATCAGGAGTCCGACTGGAATTCCCTGTCGGTCCGGCTGATGGCCGTTTTCAATTTTTAAGCAATTATTCTTGTTTCCGCCTTTATGCCTGTCTTGTCAGGCGCGGCAATCCCTCTGCCTGACGAACCAGGCCGGGCAGAAGGTGCATTGACTGGGGCCGCTCAGACGGCGGCCCCTCTTTTTTATAGACTTTTGGCCTCTTCCGTACTTACCATTGGATATGGAAAACGCGCTGATCTATTCCTATCAGTTGAACGGCGACGGGGCTGGAAAAGCTGTCTCGGCCAAGGCCATCACCGAACTGTTGAAATCCAATACGCTCGCATGGGCCCACTTGTGGGTCGGCCACCCGGATACGGAAGGGTTCCTCAAAAAGAGCCTGCGGGGTTTGGACCCGGCAATACTCCGGGCTCTGCTGGCGGAAGAGACGCGGCCGCGCGCCTCCGAGATCGACGGCGGCTTTCTGATCATCCTGCGCGGCGTGAACACCGAAGAACAGGCCGATGTCGAGGATCTGGTGTCAATACGGATGTGGATCGACGGCCAGCGCATCATTTCGCTGCAACGCAAGAAGGTGCAGGCCGTCATCGACATGGCGCAACTTTTCGACAGCGGTCGCGGACCGGAGGATCCGGGGCGGTTTCTGAGCGAACTGGTCGAGAACCTGACTGTCAGGATGGAGCCTATCCTGAGCGTTCTGGATGAAGCGGTGGACGATGTCGAGGAGCAGCTGCTGGAAGAAGCGGACCGGGAAATGCGGGCTGATCTGGTCAGCCTGCGCAGGCGGACGATCGGGTTGCGCCGCTACCTCGGGCCGCAGCGCGATGCGCTCAGCGCTCTGCAGTTGGGGGTGGCGGAGTGGCTGCATGACCGGGACCGCCGCTCGCTGCATGAAAGCCATGACCGGTTGCAGCGCATGGTCGAGGATCTGGATGCGGTGCGCGAACGCTGCCAGATTATCAAGGACGAACTGTACAACGCGCTGGCCGACCGGATGAACCGCAACATGTACCTGCTGTCGGTGGTCGGCGCGATCTTTCTGCCGCTGGGGTTCCTGACCGGACTGATGGGCGTGAATATCGGCGGCATGCCCGGGGTCGGCGCCGATACGGCGTTCTGGATTTTCAGCGGCGTTCTGGTGGCTTTTGTCGCGGTGGAGCTGGCGCTGTTCCGTTATCTGAAGTGGATATAGCGCAGGCTGCCAGAGGGGACCGGCCCTGTCCGGCGACCGCCGCGGTTTTCTCAAAACCGTGTGAAAGGCGCTTGCAAACGGGCGCAAGCTTGCGTATTTCAGCGGAACACTTTGGCCGATAGGGGTTTAGCTCAGTTGGTAGAGCATCGGTCTCCAAAACCGAGGGTCGTGGGTTCGAGTCCCCCAGCCCCTGCCAAAGTCCTCCGATACCACGATTTGCAGAGCGGACCGTCCGGCGGTTTTCGAACCGGCACAGGGCCTTGATATCAGAGTGCGTCGCTGAGCTGTAAGCTCTTTTGGTCCTGCCCGTCCGACGCCTTGGCAGCGGTCTTTTCAAAAGCCAGAAATGTCATCATCCCCAAAGGCGGCAAACGCTTTTGCATGACGACCGACAGGCAGTCCTCGCTCAGAATCTGCTCGATCCTGAAATCCGAATGCCAGCCGATCGAACTGGCAAAGGGCGAGATCATTTTCTCGATCACCGCCAAAGCGCCGGTTTCGCGCGCGAAATGGTTGGTGATGACGACTTTTCCGCCGGGTTTGCAGACGCGCGCGATCTCGGCCATCACCCGTTCGGGTTCCGGCACGACGGACACGATGTGCATCGCGGTGACAGTATCGAAGTGGTTATCGGGAAAATCCAGGTCGCGGGCATCCATCTGGCGCAGTTCCTTGACATGGTCCAGCTTGCTCTCGTCCACCCGCCTGCGCGCCTTCTCCAGCATTTCGTCGCTAAAATCGATGCCGGTAACGCTCAGCGCCGGATTGTAGTGCGGCAGGGACAGCCCGGTGCCGACGCCGACCTCGAGCACCTTGCCCGCCCGCCCGTTGATATAATCGACCGCATGCCTCCTGCCGGCTTTGGTGGCGTGGCCAAACGTCTTGTCATAGACGGGCGCCCAGCGGGCATAGGACGTCTTGACTGATTCTATATCCATACCGCGAAACTTCCTGAATTTCGGTCCTTGATCCCTGCGCCCTGCATATATCACGGCAAGACGGCCTGGATTCAAGTCGCAAGGCGGAATTCGAAATGATCCCCCGGAAGAAATGGCGAACTACCGCCGCGTGGCGGCCGGCTGGTGGCCTGACACCATTGTGGCTTGAATTCCGCCGCGCGACGCCGTACATCGTGCTGGTCTAGACCCGAAGTTCAGGAAAACGCCCTATGGCCCGTACAAACCCGTTGCAATTCGCCCAACAAGTCCGCTCTGAGGTGGCAAAGGTCGTCTGGCCGACACGCCGCGAGACGACAGTGACCACGATCATGGTTTTCATCATGGCGTTTTTCGCGTCGGTCTTTTTCTTTCTGATCGATCAGATCGTAAAATTCGGCCTGACAACAATTCTTGGCTAATGGCCTTGAATTAAAAGGCTTTCGGCGCTAAACGCACTCAAACTTCATTGAAATGGCGCGCGTCGATTCGGTATGCGCGCTGTTTTGTTTTTGGCTGTGGGCGCATAAGTGTCTGAAATTAAAAGAATAATTGCAGAGATCTGCAATATGTCGAGGTAACGCGCAGTATGGCAAAACGTTGGTATTCGGTGAGTGTACTCTCGAATTACGAGAAAAAGATCGCCGAACAAATCCGTGAAGCAGCCGAGCAGGAAGGTTTGCAGGACGAAATCGATCAGGTTTTGGTTCCGACCGAAGAGGTGATCGAGGTGCGCCGCGGCAAGAAGATCAAGACCGAGCGCCGTTTCATGCCGGGCTATGTGCTGGTGCATATGGAGATGTCGGAAAAGGGTTATCACTTGATCAACAGCATCAACCGCGTGACCGGATTTCTGGGTCAGGCGGGCAAGCCGATGCCGATGCGCGACGCCGAGGTGAATTTCATCCTCAACCAGGTCGAGGAAGGGGCGGAAAGCCCGCGCTCCCTGGTCGTGTTCGAAATCGGCGAGCAGGTCAATGTCACGGACGGCCCGTTCGAAGGTTTCACCGGCATGGTCGAGGAAGTCGACGAGGGCAACAACCGTCTGAAGGTTACGGTATCGATTTTTGGCCGGGCCACCCCGGTCGAACTGGAATTCACCCAGGTCTCCAAACCGGCCTGACGTGAGTGTGCATGTGGGAGGCGAGGGTCGCGCGCGATCCGGACCGGACCACACCAAACATGATCCAAGGGGACGCGTCCCGCGGATCGGAGCAAATAGGAGG
>JBFFQS010000184.1:0-4157 GCA_041573315.1 Amylibacter sp.
ATCGGAGAGTGGGCGGACGACGCGCTGGCCGCGATATCTGAACTTACGGAAGGCCCGCAAATTCTGGTCGGCAGTTCCATGGGCGGCTGGATCGCCCTGCTGGTGGCCCGCACGATCCCGACCAAGGTCTGCGGACTGGTCGGCGTCGCCGCCGCGCCGGATTTCACCGAAGACAGCATGTGGGCGGGGTTTTCCGATGCTTTGAAAGCTGAAATGGCTGAAACGGGCAGGGTTGCCCTTCCGTCTGACTATTCCGACGAGCCATACATCATTACTCGCAAAATGATCGAGGACGGCCGCAGGCAACTGGTCCTGCGCGACCCGCTGCCGCTGAACTTTCCGGTCCGCCTTCTGCAAGGCACGGAGGATACCGATGTGGACGTCTCAGTAGCGCTGCGGCTGCTGGACCATGCGCAGGGTGACGATATCCGTCTGACGCTGATCAAAGGCGCCGATCACCGGCTGTCAACGCCGGATAACCTGCGGCTGATCCGCGAACTGATCCATTCGATCGTACAGAACTGCTAGCCGGCTCAGAGCAGGATCGCGACCAGAACAATGGCCAGGCCGATGGCCGACAGGAAAAACGCGGCGAGATTGACGGCGACCAGACGGCGGAGGTGGTTGGTCAACGCCTCGCCTTCGAGGCCGGTGCGTTTCGCCCGATAAGCCTGAACCATGCAGTAAATCAGGCCGATGAGCCCCAGTAATGTGGTTATGACACCGATCAGCAGCATGATTTTCCCCTTCGTTTCATCGGGGTTTAGTCGATTGGCTGCCCAAGCTCAAGCTTGGTCTTGCCCTGCGCAATGGCAACGGTTAGGACAACGGCTCAATTCAGCAAAGGACCAGACCCGTGAACGATTCCTCTGACCAAATCTCTTACCGCGTGGCCGCTGACGAGCTGCGCGCTTTCATCGAACGCTACGAGCGCCTGGAAGCGGAAAAGAAAGACATCGCCGACCAGCAGAAAGAGGTGATGGCAGAGGCCAAGGGCCGGGGTTATGACACCAAGGCGCTGCGAAAGCTGGTAGCCCTGCGCAAGAAAGACCCGCATGTCGTGTCCGAGGAAGAGGCCGTTCTGGAAGTCTATAAAGACGCGCTGGGCATGTAATCCGCACAGTATTGTGACAGGCCCGCTCGCTGGACAGGTCGCTGGCTTTGCGCTATCGCGGTGCCATGGCTGAAACCACACATACGATCCCGCCCCAACGGGTGAGGGGCCTGCCCGATATCTGGGGTATCGCGGCCCTTGCGATCGCCGTTCTGGTGGTTCTGCCCGTCGGCGCAATCTTTTGGCTGGCACTGTTTCCGAGCGAGAATATCTGGCCGCATCTTATCAGCACCACCCTGCCGCGTTATTTCGGAAACAGCCTGTTGCTGATGGTTTCCGTCGCGGTTCTGTCGGCGGCAATGGGCACGGGCGCTGCTTGGCTGGTGGTGATGCACCGCTTTCCCGGCCGACGGATTTTCGAATGGGCGCTGCTGTTGCCGTTGGCGATCCCTGCCTATATCGGGGCATATGCGCTGGTGGATTTCTGGGAATATGCCGGACCATTCCAGACCGCCCTGCGGGAGGTCTTCGGGTGGCAGACGTCCAGGGACTATTGGTTCCCCGCTGTGCGTTCGCGCCCGGCGGCGGTGCTGGTGATCTCGATGTCGCTCTATCCATATGTCTATCTGCTGGCGCGCGCCGCGTTCCGCGAACAATCCGCTTGTGCGCTGGAGGTTTCCCGCGCGCTGGGCTGCGGGCGCTGGGCGAGTTTCTGGCGCGTCGGCCTGCCTCTGGCGCGGCCCGCCGTTGTCGCCGGCGTCGCGATCGTGATGATGGAGACGCTGAATGATTTCGGTGCTGTTGATTTTTTCGCCGTCCAGACGCTGACCACGGGAATTTTCACCGTCTGGCTGCAAGGGTCCAACGTTGGCGGCGCGGCCCAGATCGCCTGCGTCATCCTTGGGATTGTGATCTGTCTGGTGCTGCTGGAAAAATACAGCCGCCGAAACATCCGGTTCCACCAGCTCACCAAGCAAAAACGCGCGCCCCATCTCGAGGAATTCGGCCCGCTCGCCCGTCTGGTAGCGATGGTGGCCTGCGCCATCCCTGTCATCCTGGGATTTGTCATGCCGTTCCTGATCATTGCCTCTCATGCCGTGGACAGGGCCGAGCTTTGGTCCAGCCCGAAACTCTGGTCCGCGACGGCCACGACCGTATGGGTGGCCTCTGCCGCGGCGGTGATCACGATCGTGGCGGGGATCGTGCTGGTCTATGGCGCGCGGTTGTCCAGATCGCGGCTCGCGCGGCTTCTGGTGCCGGTCACGACGGTCGGTTACGCCGCCCCCGGCGCGGTTCTGGCGCTTGGCATCATCATTCCTTTCGCCAGCTTTGAAAACCACGTCGCCGATCTGGTCCTGAGCCTGACCGGCATGGACCCGGGCCTGTTCTTCACCGGAACCTCCGCGGCTGTGATCTTTGCTTATTCCGTCCGGTTCTTCGCAATTTCCTTCGGCGCGGTCGATTCCGCTTTTGGCCGGGTCACCCCCAGCATGGGAATGGCGTCGCGGTCGCTGGGCAAGAATGCTCTGGCGACGCTGCTCCTCGTTCACCTGCCGATGGTGCGCGGGTCCTTGCTGATCGCGGCTCTGCTGGTCTTCGTCGACAGCGTCAAGGAATTGCCCGCGACGCTGCTGCTGCGCCCGTTCGGTTTCAATACACTGGCGACGCATGTCTACGACTTCGCCTCGCTGGAGAATATCGAAGGCGCATCGCCCGGTGCGCTGGTAGTCATTTTGGTCAGCATCGTCGCGGTCGCCATCGTCGCGCGGTCAAGCCGTTAGGCTCTCGCGCTGAACTATCCCGATTTGCGCCCGGAGTTCCGCGCCTGCGCCGACCGCACACTGTGCCGCAGCCAAAACCCGAGCAATATGGTGACGGTTCCCGCCGCCAAAGCGCCGGACGCGTTGCCCAACAGGGTGCTGACCTCTACGATACGGTCGGCGAAGACATATCCGGTGGAGATATAGAAGACGACCCAGACAGCCTCTCCGGTGATGCTGGCGCCGGAAAACCGCAGCCAACTCATTTCCGACGCTCCGCCCGCCAGATTGACGTAGGGACCCAAGGGGCTGACCAGCCAGCGGCTGAAAAAGACGGCCATTGTGCCGCGTGTCCGGATGTAATCCTTTGCCCTCTCCGCCAGTTTCGCCCGTTTCGGGTTTTGTGACAGACGCGACAATATCCCCGCGCCGAAGCCGCGCCCGAGGTAATAGCCGATCTGGTCGCCGAAGACGGCTCCGCCAAAGGCAAAGGCCATCACGGACCAGCCGGTCAGATCACCGGAAGCAACGAAACCGCCTGCCGTCAGCATCATCAACGAAGACGGAACGGGCAGGGCGAGGCAACTCAGCAAAGTCGTGACGCCAATAATCAGGACGCCGTAGTGCGACATCCACTCCAGCAGAATATCCGTCATTCGGCGACCCGCTGTTGTTCTGCAATGACGGCGTTCAGCAGGATTTTCAACTCTTCGACCGTTCGCCCGCTTTCCTCGGCAATATCTTCAAGTGTCGTATGGGGATGCCGGCCCGGGGTTAGGTCAAGGGCGTCGGCGATCAGCTCCTTGGGCACGTGGTGAGAATAGGCGATGTAGCCCGGCGTCATCCAGCCCTCGATGGGCTGGTCCCGATGAGCTGGGTCCGACCAATAAACCCAGAATATGCCGAGCCTCAGGACGAAAAACAGTGAGACCGCCGCCGCCAGAACGAAGGCGATCAGCCCTATTCTGTTTCGTTCCCAGAGCTGGCGTATCAGGCGTTTCAAGCAAGTCCCCGCAGGCTGCGATATCCGAGTATTCCGATCAAAGTCATGTATTGCGAAGGGCAGGGCAAGAAAAATAATTGAATTCAGGGTCATTGCCTTGAGGTGGGGCCGAATTTGCGGCCAGCTTTGATATGCTTGCGGTTGCTCCGGATTGGCCGCCTTCAGCGCGCTTGGATATGTTTTCGATGCGCGTCAAAAAAAGGTTGCATTTCCCCATTCATTCAAGCAAAACGCGCCGCAAGTGCCCCTATAGCTCAGCTGGTAGAGCAACTGATTTGTAATCAGTAGGTCCGCGGTTCGAGTCCGTGTGGGGGCACCATTAAAATCAATGACTTAGCTG
>JBFFQS010000185.1:0-4115 GCA_041573315.1 Amylibacter sp.
CATGCCCGCCAGCAGCAGCGCAGGCATCACGATCAGCCCTCCGCCGCCGGCGATGGCATCCACGGCACCTGCGAAAAACGCCACGCCGAACAGGGCCAGCAGCAGCCAGGGTTCCGGGTTATCCAATGTGTTTGGCGCCGCGTTTCGCGGCCAGTTCGACCTGTTTCTGGCGCTCGCGGAAGCGGGTTTTGCGGTCTTCGTCGGTGGTATCGATGCAGCGGTGGCAGGACACGCCCTTTTCGTATTCCGGGCGGTCGAAGTCCTCTGGCGCCAGGGGCATCCGGCAGGCGTAGCACAGTTCGTAATCGCCTTCCTTCAAGCCGTGACCAACCGAAACACGGCTGTCGAAGACGAAACATTCGCCGTTCCACTTGCTGTTTTCGGCGGGTACTTCTTCGAGGTATTTCAGGATGCCGCCCTTGAGGTGATAGACCTCGTCGATGCCCTCGCCCAGCAGGTAGTTCGTGGATTTCTCGCAACGGATGCCGCCGGTGCAGAACATCGCGACGCGCTTGTTGTGGAACCGCTCCTTGTTTTTAGCCCACCAGTCGGGGAATTCGCGGAAGGATTTCGTTTCAGGATCGACCGCGCCCTCGAAGGTGCCGATCTCGACCTCGTAGTCGTTGCGGGTGTCGATCACCACCACATCGTCTTGCGTGATCAGATCGTTCCAGTCCTTCGGCTCGACATAGTGCCCGACATGCGCCGTCGGATCGACCGAGGGAACGCCGAGGGTCACGATTTCCTTCTTCAACTTCACCTTCATGCGCAGGAAAGGCATGTCTGAGGCAAAGCTTTCCTTATGCTCCAGTTCTGCGCATCCGGGCAGGGCGCGCACGGCCTTCAGCACCGCGTCGATGCCCGCGCGCGTTCCGGCGATGGTGCCGTTGATGCCCTCATGCGCCAACAGCAAAGACCCTTTGACACCTTGTTCGTCACAGACAGCCTGAAGCGGCGCCCGCAGGGATTTGTGGTCCGGGAACTTGGTGAAGTGATACAGGGCTGCGACAACGAATTTTGACATGGCGCCCATATACGCCTGCATCGGAGGCGTTTCCAGAGGGAATTTAAGCCCCCGGTTCCGGCGGCTTTCTCAACGCCTTGACCTGTCCGCGCTTGGTTTTCGAGTCCATCCGGCGGCGTTGCGAGGCGCGTGTCGGCTTGGTTTTGACCCTGAACTTGGGGCGCTCGGTGGCCGTGCGGATCAGGTCTGCCAGCTTTTCCTCGGCCAGTTCGCGGTTCATCGCCTGACTGCGGTGCTTTTCGGCGGTGATGATGACCGCGCCGTCCTTGGTCCATTTGCGGCCCGCCAGCCGTTTCAGACGTGCCTTGACATAGGGTGGCAGGTTGGGCGAGCGTTCCGCCTCGAACCGCAGTTCGACGGCGGTGGACACCTTGTTCACGTTCTGACCGCCGGGGCCCGAGGCGCGCACGAAGCTCTCGGTATATTCCCAGTCCTCGATTGTAATCTGGTCGTTGATGCGGATCATGGGCTAAACTTATGGTGCTGTGCCTTGATTGAACAGGGGGAAGTGATGGAGGCGATAACGCCACAGGGCATTCTGGAAGCCGCTCTCTATGTCGGGGACCTCGACGCGGCCGAGGCGTTTTACGCCGGAGTTCTTGGACTGGAGCGCATCAGCCGCGTCGGAAACCGGCACGTGTTCTTCCGCTGCGGCACGACAGTCCTGCTGCTGTTCAACCCGGCGGAAACCGCCAAGCCGACCAGCAATCCAGACCTGCCGGTGCCGCCGCACGGGGCCAGCGGGGCGGGGCATGTCTGTTTCGCGATGGATGCGGTGGGGTTGGACCGGTTGGTCGCTCATCTGACTGCGCAGGGTGTGGAGATCGAAGCTGATTTCCACTGGCCGAACGGCGCGCGGTCGGTCTATTTCCGCGATCCGTCCGGAAATTCCGTGGAATATGCCGAGCCGCGCCTGTGGTTTTCAAAGGGGCAATGAAAAAGCCCGCACAACGACGGTGCGGGCTTTCCTCGAGATTTGGAGGTGGCAAGCAGGATTGGAAATCCTGGAGCCGAGTGCATGTTAGAAGGGCTGCCCCCTAAACCTGTACCTCGCTCGAATCCTTAGCCAGCTGCTCCTGTTTCCCAATAATCATTGGCACCTCCTTTCTGATTGTTGTCGATGTCAGAATCGTGCCACGACTTTTGGAAAACGCAAAGCCTTATTTTGTGTCTCGGCGAAATTTTTCCACTACAAATGGTAAATATACTGTGTGAGGCGCGTGAAACGGCGGACATCGCACTTCGCGATGTCCGCTCGAATTTACCTCACCCGAGCGCGGGCACGTGGTTGAAACGCGACACCAAGACCCGGAACGGGACCAGTGCGATCAGGGCAAGACCGAGTTTTACCAACCAGTCGGCGACGCCCAGCGATACCCACAGCGGGGCGACCGGTCCGACACCCAGGATAGGCAGCAGTTGCCCTGCCCAGGAAACGTCGTTCGCGGGCTCGATAAAGACGAGGCTGGCCGAAAATGCGATGCTGAAGAAGATGGCCGTGTCCAGCGACGATCCGACCAGCGAGGAAACCAGCGGCGCACGCCACCATTTTCCGGCGCGCATCCGGTCGAAGACCAGCACGTCCGCCAATTGCGCGATCAGGAACGCGGTGCCGGAACCGATCGCGATACGCAGTGTTACGAGTGGTCCGAATTCGCCGATGATCTGCGTGCCGACAAAGGAACAGCCGATGCCGACGACAAACCCTGCAAGCACGACCTTGCGGGCGGCGCTGGCGCCGTAGAGGCGGTTCATCAGGTCAGTGATCAGAAACGTGAATGGATAGGTGAAGGCACCCCATGTCAGCCAGTTGCCGACGAGGAATTGCACAAGAATGTTGGCTGCGACGACAATCGCAGCCATGGCGATGACGCCTGACAGAATACCGCGGTTCATTTTTTCTCCGTTTTGAAAAGGTAGCGGACACTTTTTGTTTTCCCCGAAGGGAAGAGTGCCTGTTATCTGTGATCGCGACAGAGATCAAGCGGTTCCGTTATCAGACACCGGCCTCGATAAACGCTTTCGCCAGGATCGGGATCGACTTTTCGGTGATGCCGGCGATGTTCATCCGGCTGTCGCCGATCATGTAGATCGCATGCTCCTCGCGCAGCTTCGCCACCTGCTCCGGCGTCGCGCCGAGGCGCGAGAACATGCCGCGATGCTCGGCGAGGAAGCCGAAGCGGTTCGAGCCGCTGGCCTCTTGCAGGGCGGCTGCCAGCTTGGCGCGGGTTTCGAGCATGCCGTTTCGCACCTGCTCCAGTTCCGCCTGCCAGTCGGCACGCAGGGCGGGTTCGGACAGCACCATGGTCACCAGCCGCGCGCCGTGGTCGGGCGGGAAGCTGAAATTCTGGCGGTTCACGTAGGCAAGGCTGCCCTGTGTCACTGCCTGATCCTTGGCGTTCGCGGAAATCGCGATTACCAGACCGGTGCGTTCGCGGTAGATGCCGAAGTTCTTGGAGCAGCTGGCGGCGATCAGCATTTCGGGCACTTTGGAGGCAAGAAGACGCGTGCCGTATGCGTCGTCTTCCAGGCCGTCGCCAAAACCCTGATAGGCGATGTCGATGAACGGCAGCAGGTTCTTGCGCAGGATCAGGTCGGTGACAGTCTTCCACTGAGTGTGATTCAGGTTCGCGCCTGTCGGGTTGTGGCAGCAGCCGTGCAGAAGGACAACGTCGCCTTCGGCTGCGGTTTCCAGATCGGCAATCATGTTGTCGAAATCGACGGAACCGGTCGCGCTGTCAAAATAGCGGTACGGCTTGGTCTCCATCTTCAGGTGTTTCAGGATCGACAGGTGGTTCGGCCATGTCGGGTCGCTGACCCAAACCGTCGGGCTGCCGCCGGTCAGCTGGACCAGTTCCAGTATCTGGTGGACCGCGCCGGTGCCGCCGGGCGTAGCGGCGAAGGCCAACCGGTCGGCAGAGACGCTGTGGCCCAGAACAAGGTCCGCCATCGTCTGGTGAAAGCCCGTGTCTCCGGTCAGCGAGGTATAGGTCTTTGTGTTTTCATTTTCCCACAACTGCTTTTCCGCAGCCTTGATCGCGCGCATGACCGGCGTCAGTCCGTTCGGGTCCTTGTAGACGCCGACGCCCAG
>JBFFQS010000186.1:0-4114 GCA_041573315.1 Amylibacter sp.
ATCCAGCCAAAGCGCCACCAGAACCGCGCCGATACCCGCGACGCCCGCCTGGCCCTCGCCGCCGATGTTGAATAAGCTGCCGTGAAAGGCGACCGCCACGGCTAGGCCGGTGAACATGAAGCTGGTCGCATAGAACAGGGTGTAGCCGTAGCCGTTGCCGGAAAAACCCCAGATCGCGCCGGACAAGAGGATGCGCAGCGCCTCGAACGGGTTTTCGCCGATGAAGACCACGACCAGACCCGCCACGAAGAAGGCAAGCGCCAGATTGAGCACGGGGATCAGGAAGATATCGACCCACTTGGGCGGTTTTCCGGTCATGCGGCCCCCGTCATTTCCGCGGTCATGCCCGCCATCAGCAGGCCCAGTTCCTTCTCATTGGTCTCGGATGTCACGCGTTCGCCGGATATGGAGCCGTCGAACATCACGACCACACGGTCGGACAGGGACAGGATTTCCTCCAGCTCGACCGAGACCAGCAGGATCGCCTTGCCGGCGTCGCGCAGGGCGACGATCTGCTGGTGGATGAATTCGATCGCGCCGATATCGACGCCGCGCGTCGGCTGGCCGATCAGCAGGACGTCGGGGTTGCGTTCGATTTCCCGGGCGATGACGATCTTTTGCTGGTTGCCGCCGGAGAAGTTCTCGGCCCGCAGCCAACAGTCCGGCGGGCGGATATCGTATTTCTCGATGGAATGGCGCGCCGAATTGCGGATGGCGTCCTGATCGGCAAGGCCGAAGCGGCGGGAATATTCGGGATACTGGTGATAGCCGAAGACCGAGTCTTCCCATTCGGTGAAATCCATGATCAGCCCGCGCCGGTGGCGGTCCTCGGGGACATGCGCCACGCCGATTTGCCGGCGGCTCTGGCCGCTGACGTTTTTCGACAGGTCGATCTGCTGGCCCGCGACGCTCACCGAGCCGGTCGCGGACTGGATGCCTGCCAGAACCTCCAGCAGTTCCGACTGGCCATTGCCAGCCACCCCGGCCACGCCCAGAATTTCACCGCCGCGCACTTGCATCGACACGCCGCGCAGGCGCTCGACGCCCTGATGGTCGATGACTTGCAGGTTTTCGATGTCCAGCACCACGTCGCGGACCTGAGCCGGAGTTTTCTCGACGCGCAGCAGAACCTTTCGCCCGACCATCAGTTCGGCCAGTTCCGGCGGCGAGGTATCGGCGGTTTTGACCGTCGCGGTCATCTCGCCGCGGCGCATGACGCTGACGGTGTCGGTGACATGCATGATCTCGCGCAGCTTGTGGGTGATCAGGATGATGGTTTTGCCTTCGTCGCGCAGGTTGCGCAGGATGCGGAAAAGGTGGTCCGCCTCGGACGGGGTCAGTACGCCGGTTGGCTCGTCGAGGATCAGGATATCGGCCTGACGATAGAGCGCCTTGAGGATCTCAACCCGTTGCTGGTGGCCGACCGACAGGGTCTCGACAACTGCATCCGGATCGACGTGCAGGTCGTATTCCCGCGCCAGTTCCAGCAGCAGCTTGCGCGCCTTGGCCAGCGACGGGCGCAGCAGGCGGCCTTCCTCTGCGCCGAGGATGACGTTTTCCAGAACCGTGAAATTGTCCACCAGCTTGAAATGCTGGTGCACCATGCCGATGCCCGCCGCGATCGCAGCCTGGCTGTCGGTGATGTTCTTCTTTTCGCCGTTGATGAAAATCTCGCCCGCGTCGGCCTTGTAGAAGCCGTACAGGATCGACATCAGCGTCGATTTGCCCGCGCCGTTCTCGCCGACGATGCCGTGGATCGAGGCCTTGGCGGCGCGCAGCGAAATGTCCTTGTTCGCCTGAACAGGACCGAACGCCTTGGAAATGCCCTTTAGCTCAATAGCAGGGGCGGCCGTGTTGTCAGGCCGCCCCTCCAATGATGATTGCGTCACAGCGGCGCCTTAACCGGCGGGGCAGTTGCTGTCGGCGGTGTAGTCGTGCACGGCCAGTTCGCCGGACGAAATCTTCGCGGCGGCAGCATCAACCGCGGCCTGCATATCAGCGCTGACCAGCGACGCGTTGTATTCGTCCATCGCGTATCCGACGCCGCCCTCGGCCACGCCCAGAACGCTGAAGCCGGTGGTGAAGTTGCCGTCCTGCGCGTCCTTGAACGCGTTGTAAACGGCCACATCGACCCGTTTCAGCATGGATGTCAGGACCGAACCCGGATGAGAGCCGTTCTGGTTGCTGTCAACGCCGATGCCAAGCACGCCCGCGTCAGCGGCAGCCTGCAGAACGCCACGGCCCGTGCCGCCCGCCGCGTGGTAGACAACGTCGGCGCCCTGTGCGATCTGCGCCTTGGTCAGTTCGCCGCCCTTGACCGGATCGTTCCATGCGGCGCCCGTCGTGCCGGTCATGTTCTGGAACACGGTCGCATCGGCATTGACCGATTTGACGCCCTGCACGTAGCCGCAGGCGAATTTGCGGATCAGCGGAATGTCCATGCCGCCGACGAAGCCGACCTTGCCGGTTTCGGAGGCCATGGCCGCCATCATGCCGACCAGATAGGAGCCCTCATGCTCGTTGAATACGACGGAACGAACGTTCGGTTGATCGACGACCATGTCGATGATCGCGAAATTCGTGTCTGGAAAATCCTTGGCGACGGCTTCCAGCGCGGATGCGAAGGAAAAGCCCGCCATGACCACCGGATTGTTGCCGGACTGGGCAAAGCGGCGCAGCGCCTGTTCGCGCTGGGCGTCGGATTGCAGTTCGAAATCGCGGTATTCGACGCCGGTTTCCTGCTTGAAGTGCTCCGCGCCGTTGAAGGCCGCTTCGTTGAAGGACCCGTCGTTCTTGCCGCCGAGGTCATAGACGAGAGCGGGACCTGCGGCGAATGCGGTTCCGGCCACGAATGTGGCGACCACAGCGCCCAGAACGGATTTGGTGACAGACATAAAAAAACTCCCTTTGGTTCAGCTAAACGGCGACGGTGAAGTCCGCCGCGCGTGAATCAATGCGTTGTTGATTAAAAAGAATTAACGACAATGGCGACGCAGGCGTCAATATTTATCTCGTCATTCCGTGACCTGATAAAAGCGCGAAACGGCAAATCCGGCGTTCCGTTGCGTCACTCCGGCGCCAGTTCCTTGCTCAAAACGAGGCAGGAGATTTTAGACCCGGTCGGACCCTCGTAATAGTCCTTGCGCCAGCCCGCATCCGCGTAGCCTTCGGACCGGTAAAGGTGGATTGCGGCGTCGTTGTGGACCGCCACTTCCAGAAAGGCCTCGGTCGCGCCGCGCTTGCGGGCTTCGGCCTCGTACTGCCGCAGCAGTTGCCGCCCCAACCCCTTGCCCTGTTCGGCAGGCCGGACGGCCAGCGTCAGCAGTTCCGCCTCGGGCCCGGCGACCCGCCCCAAGGCAAAGCCGTCCGGTTGCGCGCACAGGAATATACTTTCCGTGCCCAGCATGTCGGCGAATTCCTCCGCCGACCAGGGCCGTGGCACGGTGAAACATTCGGCATGGATCGCGGCGAGCTGCTGCGGTGTCATGGCAGCAGGACCGGCGGCGGCTCCGTCGGCAGGGCCGCATTGGCGGCGCGGACATAGACCGGCGCGGGGCGTGGCAGGTCCTGACCGAGTTTGCCGGCTGCGACATGCGCGATGTTCAGAACGATCGCATCCGGCTGGATGCGGATGCAACGAGGCAGGGCGAGGCGGTCGAGATCACCGGAAAGCGTCACGTAATCGGCGTCGTCCGGCAGGTTTTCCAGCGGCATCAGGACGGGGTCACGGAGGGCTTTTCCGTCTTTGAAAGGTTGTTCGAAAACATGATCTTGCCGACCGTCCAGCAGGGCTGCGACGGGCCGCAGGATGCCATGGGACAGTGCCTCCAGCCGCGACACGCCGATTGCGGGAATACCCAGTGACAACGCCAGACCACGCGCGGCGGCAACCGCTATGCGTATACCCGTGAAGTTGCCGGGACCGGTGCAGACAGCGATGCCATCGAGATCGCCCGGTTTCTGGCCGTTCTCTTGAAGGATTTCCGCGATCATCGGCATCAGGCGTTCGGCCTGACCCTTGATCATCGCTTCGAAACGGTGCGCCAGAATGCGGTCGCCGGACAGCAAAGCGGCCGCACAATGTGCGGCCGTTGTATCTATTGCAAGTATCAGG
>JBFFQS010000187.1:0-4091 GCA_041573315.1 Amylibacter sp.
ACAGACCATGGCCTTCTTGCCGATCCGGTTCAGCCCGTCGCCGAGACCCACGGTCGTCGTCGTCTTGCCCTCGCCCGCCGGCGTCGGGTTGATCGCCGTCACCAGGATAAGCTTGCCGTCCTTGTTCTTCTTGGCTTTCGCGATGAAATCAGCCGAAACCTTGGCCTTGTCGTGGCCGTAGGGAACAAGATCCTTCTCTCCGATCCCAAGCTTCGCGCCAATCTCCTGGATCGGAAGCTTGCTGGCCTCGCGTGCAATCTCGATGTCTGTCTTATATGCCATGGCGATCTCCCCGATTCAAATGGCTGGCGTCTCGCGCGACAGAAGCGGAAATATCGCCATCGGGCCAGAGGAAAACCGACCTTTTCGCGCCCGTTATCGCCCAACGCCAAAATAGATGCGCATGATCGGAAACCTGCGTGCCGGTTCAGACCCTAAAATGATCAACGGACACGCCGCGTCTTGCAGGCCGCGCAAACAAAAACGGCCCCGCTTGGGGGCCGCTTCAATTTCTGATCAGGTGCTCGGTTTCGGTTCGAAACCGCCGTCCGGGCTGCCCTTCGGCTTTTTGATCTTGGGAATGGACGCGACGCTCGGGGCGGAACCACCGGAGTCGGAATCGTCTTCATCGCTGCCACGGCGCAGCGGCTCGCCTGCGATCACCTTGGTGATCTCGGAACCGGTCAGCGTTTCGTATTCCAACAGACCTTCGGCCAGGTTTTTCAGGTCTTCGGATTTCTCGGTCAGAATCCGCTTGGCGGTTTCATATCCTTCATCCACCAGCTTGCGCACTTCGGCGTCGATGACCTCCTGCGTGTCAGGTCCGGCACTCAGCCCGCCTTGCTGCGGTCCGAGATAGGTGTCCTGACGGTTCGCATAGTCGATGTTACCCAGTTTTTCGGACATGCCGAACTGCGTAACCATCGCACGGGCTATCCGGCTGACCTGCTGGATGTCCGAAGACGCCCCGGAAGTCACGTTGTCAGGGCCGAATATCAGCTCTTCGGCGACCCTGCCACCCATCGCCATGGCGATCTGGGATTTGTACTTGGTCTTGGTCACCGACAACTGATCGCGTTCCGGCAGCGACAGCACCAGACCCAGCGCGCGGCCGCGCGGAATGATCGTCGCCTTGTGGATCGGATCGTGCTGCGGCACATTCAGGCCGACAACAGCGTGGCCGGCCTCGTGATAGGCGGTCAGCTTTTTCTCGTCCTCGGTCATGACCATAGAGCGCCGCTCGGCCCCCATCATGACGCGGTCCTTGGCGTTCTCGAAATCTTCCATTGTCAGGAAGCGCTTGCCGGTTCGCGCCGCCGTCAGCGCCGCCTCGTTGACGAGGTTGGCCAGATCGGCACCGGAGAAACCGGGTGTACCGCGCGCGATGATGCGCAGGTCCACGTCGGGACCCAGAGGTGTCTTGCGGGCATGGACATGCAAGATTTTCTCGCGGCCCTTGATATCGGGGTTCGGAACCTGAACCTGACGGTCGAAACGGCCCGGACGCAACAGCGCAGGGTCCAGAACGTCGGGACGGTTTGTCGCGGCCAGCAGGATCACGCCCTCGTTGGCCTCGAACCCGTCCATCTCGACCAGCAACTGGTTCAGCGTCTGTTCGCGCTCGTCGTTACCGCCGCCATAACCGGCGCCACGATGGCGGCCAACGGCGTCGATCTCGTCGATGAACACGATGCAGGGCGCGTTTTTCTTGGCTTGGTCGAACATGTCGCGGACACGGCTTGCACCGACGCCGACGAACATCTCGACGAAGTCCGAACCGGAGATGGTGAAGAACGGCACGCCAGCCTCGCCCGCAATCGCACGGGCCAGCAGCGTCTTACCGGTACCCGGAGGGCCCACCAGCAGAGCGCCCTTGGGGATCTTGCCGCCGAGGCGAGAGAATTTCTGCGGGTTGCGCAGAAACTCGACGATCTCTTCCAGCTCTTCCTTGGCCTCGTCGATACCCGCCACGTCATCAAAGGTGACGCGACCGGCGCGTTCATTCAGCAGCTTGGCCTTGGATTTGCCGAAACCCATCGCTCCGCCTTTGCCACCGCCCTGCATCCGGTTCATGAAGAACACCCAACCGCCAATCAGGATAATGAACGGCAGCCACAGCGACAGGGCCGAAAACAGGCCGGACTGTTCCTGGGGCGTCGCCTCGATTTCGACGTTGTTTTCCAGCAGCGTCGGCGTGATATCCACGTCTTTCGGAATAATCGCCACTTCGCGCGCACCACTGCTTGTGGTCACGTAAGCTTTCTCGCCGTCCAGGGTAACCCGGCTGACTTCGCCACTTTCAACCGAGGTCATCAGTTGCGAAAACGGAACTTCGTTCGATGCAGTTGTTCCCTGACCGTTGTTGAACAGGTTGAACAGGGCCACTACCAGCAGGAACAGCACTACCCAGAAGGCCAAGTTTCTCGAGTTACCCAAAATACCTCTCCATAATTGCGGCAGAGCCACGGGGAGGGCTCTGAATTCTCTACTTAGCAGATAATCCGTTTCACCGGCAATTCAATGCTTCAGGATCGAGGTCAGGAAGCTTTGTGGTCGCGGCAGCAGATTAACCTCGCAGGTCCGGCTTGTAACCGCAAAAGGCGCGGCTATCAATTCATCCTTTTGCCACACGGAAGGCGATCCCATGAGAGCCCACCGGCTGTAACCGCTGTCGCGCCAGCCGGGGCATTGCTGCAAGCCGTCGTCGCCCAGCGCACGCAGGGCCAAACCGGGACCGGTGGCGGCGTCGCAACGCACCTGCCAGCGGTTGTCAAACGGCGCGGTCAGGTCGGTCGAAGGCTGCACCGCGTTCGGTTCGCGGCAAACCTCGATCAGCGCGGTTTCGCCGGTCACGATGATACAGCCGCCCAGCGTCGCGTTCCGGCCCGCGGCAATCGCCGCCAGCGCCTGCTGCAACGGCTCCAGCCTTGGCCGGTAATCCTGCCGCGAGACCCATCCGATGGCGTGCGACAGCAGCCGCAACTGCAATTCCTCCGGTGCCGCCAGAAAAACTTTCCGGTCGAGCCGCACCGTTCCGATGTCGGTAGCCTGCGCGGCCCCGGCAGCCAGATCCCGCGTTGCGAGTTCCAGCGCATGGCGCGCGCGCTGCATGCGGGCCGCAGTACCCGCCAGCGTTTTCGCGTCCAGACCCAGCGCCGCGAGTTGCTCCGCAGCCAGCCGGAATTTGACCCGCGCATAGGTGGGGTCGAGGTTGCTGGGATCGTCGGCCCAGCCAATGCCCTTCGCCTGCAAATAGCTGCGCAGATCGGCGCGCGAAACCGACAGCAGCGGCCGGATCCAGCGTATATCATTGAAAACCTCGCTATCGAACATCGCCGACAGCCCGTCCACGCCGGACCCCCGCGCGAGGCGGATCAAAAAGGTCTCGGCCTGATCGTCCAGGGTATGGCCCGTCGCGACAACCGCTATACCGTTCTCCGCCGCCCAGCCTCCGATCAGCCGTTTGCGCGCCTGACGCGCCTGATCCTGCAGGTTGCCGGTGCCGTCCCAGCCCGACCAGCGCAGCACGGCATGGCGTAATCCCAGACGGTCGCACAAATTTTTCACCAAGGCGATTTCATCCGCCGCCTCCGGCCGCAACCCATGATCCACGCTGACGACGGACAGCGACCGCCGCCGCTCTCGCGCCCAGCCCGCGGCCAGAACCAGCAACGCCATGGAATCGCCGCCGCCGGACACGGCCAGCGCGACCGGTCCCTCACCGGACCCGTTCAGAAGCCGGTCGAATTCCGTCTTGAAATCACGCTCGAGCGTGTCGGTCAGTTGCATCCCAGCGTCTGCATTTCCGCAGCCGCCTGCGGCACCACGTCGGCGGCCGGATAGCGCCGCGACAACTCGCCCAGCGTTTCGCAGGCCGCGTCGATCTGGCTGAGCTTGCCAAGGCTCACGCCAAGCTTATAGAAAGCGTCCGGCGCCTTGGAATTCAGCGGCGACCCGCTGAAGCTTTCCAGATAGCTGCGGGCGGCGTTTTTCCAGTCGGACAGGGCCGCCAGAGCCTCGCCGCGCCAGAAATAGGCTTCTCCGGTCAGCGGACCGCCCGGATAGGTGTCGATAAAGGCCAGGAACCGGTC
>JBFFQS010000188.1:0-4053 GCA_041573315.1 Amylibacter sp.
GGCGGTTATCAGTCCCAGAAAGATCAGAAACCAGATTGCCATCTGTTGCAGAGACTGGCTCAGGCGGTTCCGGTTGGCCGCGAACAGCCAGATCGACAGCGCCAGCAACAGCAGCGACAGATATGCCAACCGCCCGATGTCGTCCGTCGTCATCCAATCGCTCCGAGGCTTTGCAGCCCGTCAACGACAAACTGGACCGCCAGCGCGGCCAGCAATATGCCCAACAAGCGGGTTACGACATTGATCAGGGTCTTGCCCATCAGCTTTTCCAGACCGCTGGCAAACAGGAACAGGATGAACATGAACAGCAGTACGCCGGCCACCGCGACGATGGTCAGGACAACGGGGTTTTCGGTGCCGTCCGATCCGCTGGCCAGCAGAATAATGGCGGCGAGCGATCCGGGACCGGCCACCAGAGGCGTCGCCAGCGGAAAGACCGAGGGATCGGGCTTGTGCGCCTCTTCGGACTGCTTCTCGCGCCGCTGTGCCCGCCGCTCGAACAGCATCTCGACGGCGATCAGGAACACGAGCATGCCACCGGCGATCCGGAAGGCGGGCATGCCGATGCCGACGAAAGCCAGCAGGGAGTCGCCTGCGATCCCGAAGATAGCCAGAATGAAGAAGGCCACTGTCAGGGCGCGCATGGCAACGCCGCGGCGCTCGGACTTGGTCATGCCCTGCGTCAGCGCGATGAACAGCGGCAGCAGCCCGATAGGGTCGATGATGATGAACATCGTGACAAAAGCCGTGATCAGAAATTCGTACATTTAGCCTGCCCTTGCCTTTTCCAGCCTGTCGAGAGCCTTCATCCACAATTCTTCTGCGCGGATCAGTGCCTCTGCGACTTCCGCGCGTTTCTTGTTCAGTTTCTCTATATCAGCCGGATCGCGTTTGGCATAGAGCAGCGGATTGGCAAGCCGCGAATCTATCGTGACACGCATCTCTTCCAGCTTTTCGATACGTTCTTCGCATTTCGCCGCCTCGGCCTGCAGGGGCGCCAGCCGCTTGCGGTTCTCGGCCTTGGGCGAAGGCTTCGCGGCCTTCTGTTCGGCCTTGCTTTGGCTGACCGCGCCGCCCTTGCCGGTTTCCGACAGAAGGAAGGCGCGATAGGTCTCCATATCCCCGTCGTAGGGGACCACCTTTCCGCCGTTTACCAGCCACAACTGGTCCGCCACCGCGCTGACAAGGTGGGCGTCATGGCTGACCAGGATGACCGCGCCGTTGAAATCCATCAGCGCCGAAATAAGCGCCTCGCGGCTTTCGATGTCCAGATGGTTCGTCGGCTCGTCGAGGATCAGCAGATGCGGCTGGTGCAATGTCGCCATCAGCATCGCAAGCCGCGACCTTTGCCCGCCGGACAGCTTGGCCGCCACGGTGTCAACCTGATCCGGCCCGATACCGCCGCGCGCGAGTTTGGAGCGCAACTGCGATGGCGGCGTCTTCGGAAAGACCCTCTGGATATGCATCAGCGGCGTTTCGTCGGCGTTCAGCTCATCCATCTGGTGCTGGGAAAAATAGCCGACGCGCAGCTTGTTCGAGGTAACGATATCGCCCGACATCTGTTTCAGCTTGCCCGCCAGCAGCTTGGACAGGGTGGACTTGCCCTGACCGTTCGCGCCCAGCAGGGCGATGCGGTCGTCGGGGTCTATGCGCAGGTCCAGATTGGACAGGACGGGTACGCCGTTATAGCCCACGGACCCGCCGGAAATCGAGATGATCGGCGGCGACAGAGGGTCCGGGCTGTCGAAGTGAAAGCCCGCGACGCCGCGGCTGACCATTGCTTCGATCGGTTCCATGCGTTCCAGCATCTTCAGCCGCGACTGCGCCTGTTTCGCCTTGGATGCCTTAGCGCGGAACCGGTCGACATAGCTTTGAATATGCTCGCGTGCCGCCGCTTGCTTCTTGGCTGCAGCCGCGGATTGCGCCATCTGCATGCGGCGCACCTCGTCGAACGTGTCGTACCCGCCCTGATAGAGCGTCAGCTGCTTTTCGTTCAGGTGCAGGATCGCGCCGACGGATTTGTTCAGCAAGTCGCGGTCGTGGCTGATGACCAGCACGGTGAAAGGATAGCGGGCCAGAAAGTTCTCCAGCCAGATCGTGCCTTCCAGATCAAGGTAGTTGGTCGGTTCGTCCAGCAGCAGGAAATCGGGCCGCGAGAACAGGACGGCGGCCAGGGCAACGCGCATTCGCCAGCCGCCGGAATAGGCGGAGCAGGGCAGGGCCTGCGCCTCGTTGTCGAAGCCCAGACCGTTCAGGATCGAGGCCGCGCGGGCCTCTGCCGAGAAAGCGTCGATCTGGGTCAGGCGGGCATAAGCGTCGGCCAGTTTCTGGGCGTCCGTCTCGGACTCCGTGATTTTCATCAGCCGCGCCCGTTCGGTGTCTGCGGCCAGAACCGTGTCCAGCAGGGACACTTCGCTGGAGGGCGCTTCTTGCGCGACGCCGCCGATACGGGCCTGTCGCGGGATTTCCACCTCGCCGCCGTCGGGCGCGATATCGCCCCTCAGCAGGTTGAACAGCGTCGTCTTGCCGGCGCCGTTGCGCCCGACCAGTCCGACCTTGTGGCCGGACGGGATGGTGACGCTGGCGTCGACGAACAGGGGCTTGCCTTCGATGGCATAGCTGAGGTTGGAAATCTTGATCATGACTGCCCCATGCCCAAGCTGGGCTCCGCTGTCAACGGGGTTCGCGTCACTTCTGGTGTGTGTAGGTCACTTCTAAGCGATTCACGGGGTCCGCACCCGTCAGGGATGCAAAAGGGTTCGCGCTGGCAGAGGTGCCGGTGATCCGCACGGTGACTGCTCCGCTGTCGATCTTTATGTGCACGTCCGTATCGAGCGTGCCGAGCTTGGTTTGCTCCTGCACGTATTCCCTGCCTTGCTCCACGTTCCAGCCATTCGCGGAAATCATCCTGGCGGTATCCTCGGCTATGCTGAGCAACCGGTCCTGGTTGACCTTGGTCACGCCGCGATTCATCCAGACTGGGGCGAAATAGGCGAAGGCCAGCATTGCAAGTGCCATGAATACCATCGAGATCCGCATCGCGACGCGGGCCCGGCCAGTTCCGGTCACAGGCTTCTGCGGCGTAACGGCTTGCTCCCCGATCGGGGATTGACCGCCGGGGTCCGGCTGGTCTGAAGGTTCAGGCGTTTCTGTCATTCTTGTTCAATCAGTCGGGTGCATTTTTAAATTGGCTCCGTAAATCTTGTTGCCGTCAAAAGAAACAATTTCAATAGCCTCGATAATTCCGGTTAGGGCAAAGGGATAGCGATGCGTGCTTTTCAAATGGCAATCGCTGTGATACCTCGGCCACGAAATCACACGGCTGACCGATGGTCACATATCACTGAAGGACAAATGATGGCACTTGAACGCACATTTTCGATCGTAAAACCTGACGCGACAAAGCGCAACCTCACCGGCAAGATTTGCGCCAAACTGGAAGAGGGCGGCCTGCGGATCATCGCGCAGAAGCGCATCCATCTGACGCCAGAGCAGGCCGGCGTATTCTATGCGGTCCACAAGGAACGCCCGTTCTACGGCGAACTGTGCGAGTTCATGGCGTCCGAGCCGATCGTCGTTCAGGTTCTGGAAGGCGAAAACGCCATTGCCCGCAACCGCGAGATCATGGGCGCGACCAATCCGGCCGAAGCTGCCGATGGTACGATCCGCAAGGAATTCGCCCTGTCGCTCGGCGAGAACTCCGTGCACGGCTCTGACGGCCCGGACACCGCAAAAGAAGAGATCGCCTATTTCTTCTCCGGCCTCGAACTGGTTGGCTGACAAAGAACAAAAAAAGGGGGGACAAGTCCCCCCTTTTTCCAATGCCTGACGAACACGCCCCCGGGCTCGCCTTGGCAATTCACACGGCTGACATTCTGAAGCCGCCGGCAGTCAAAAAACCTAATTCACCTCTGCAATTCGTTGTTGTTCATTAGTCGGCACGACTTGCTTGATATATGTAAAATCTGGCAGGCCAAGAATTATATCGTTAAGTGCGTAACCGCAGGCGTTAAAATTGTGGTCTGTTGTAAGGTTGACGGAGCCATCGGCAAA
>JBFFQS010000189.1:0-4037 GCA_041573315.1 Amylibacter sp.
GACGGATGAATACCACTCAAAAAACTCGTCGGGAGACTTGAGGAGTTTGATTTGAAAACAGTGGTTATCAAGAATGCGGATGTCATCGTAACGATGGACGCAAAGCGGCGCGAACTGTCCGGCGCGGATATTCTGATCCGGGGTGGAGAGATCGCCGGTATCGGCGCAAACCTGACTGGCGACGAGTATGTGAGCGCGGCAGGCTGCGTCGTCACCCCCGGTCTGGTCAATACCCACCATCACCTGTTCCAGACGCTGACCCGCGCGGTTCCCGGCGGACAGGATGCCTTGTTGTTCGGCTGGCTGCAGACGCTTTATCCGATCTGGGCAAAGATGGGACCGGAAGAGATTTTCGTGTCTGCGCAGATCGGTCTGGCGGAACTTGCGTTGTCGGGTTGCACCCTGTCATCCGATCACCTGTACATGTTCCCGAACGGCGCGCGGCTGGACGACACGATTGACGCCGCTCATACCATCGGTATCCGGTTCCATCCGACACGCGGCTCGATGAGCATCGGCGAGAGCGACGGCGGCTTGCCGCCTGACAGTCTGGTAGAGGACGAAGCTGCCATACTCAAGGACAGCATCCGGCTGATCGACGACTACCACAATCCGACGGACGGCGCGATGGTCCGGGTCGGGCTTGCGCCTTGCTCGCCGTTTTCGGTGTCGCGCGAACTGATGCGCGACGCGGCGCTGCTGGCACGCGAAAAGGGCGTTATGCTGCACACCCATCTGGCCGAGAATGACGAGGATATCGCCTATTCGATGGAGAATTTCGGGTGCCGTCCCGGCCAGTATGCCGAGGATCTGGGCTGGACCGGCGATGACGTCTGGCATGCGCATTGCGTCAAGCTGGATGCCTCCGAAATTGACCTTTTCGCGCGGTCCAAGACTGGAGTGGCGCATTGCCCATGTTCCAATTGCCGCCTGGGCTCGGGCATCGCGCCCGTGCGCCAGATGCGGGACGCGGGGGTCAAGGTCGGGCTGGGTGTTGACGGCTCGGCCAGCAACGATGCCGGCCATCTGCTGGACGAGGCGCGGCAGGCGATGCTGTTGCAGCGCGTGAAGAACGGTGCCGATGCGATGAGCGCCCGCGAGGTTCTGGAAATCGCTACGCTCGGCGGTGCGCGGGTTCTGGGCCGTGCGGATTGCGGTTCGCTGGAGGTCGGCAAACGCGCCGATCTGGCGATCTGGGATATGTCGGCGCTGGCGGCTGCGGGCAGTTGGGACCCGGTCGCGGCACTGGTGCTGACCGGGCCGCATAACGTGCGCGATCTGTTTGTCGAGGGCAAGCGCGTGGTTCAGGGTGGCATGCTGACCGGCATCGAGCTGGGCGCAGTGATCGAGGAACAGAACCGGCTCGCCCGCGCGCTGGCCGAGTGACCGTTTAGCCGCTGGACGTCACTTGGTGATCAGCGGCTTGCCATTTGCCCAGACGCTGTGGATCGCCCGATCGTCGCCCATCATGATGGTCGGGAAGACCGCTTCCCAGAAATCGTTTGCGCGGCTGCTGCGCTGGGCTGTTTCTCGGGTAGAGGCGAGGTCGATCACGATCAGGTCGGCCTCTTTTCCGACCTCCAGATTGCCTATTTTGTCGCCGACACACAGGGTTTCCGCGCTGCCGACCGTGGCCAGCCACAACAGGTGCGCCGGATGCAGCGGGTTGCCGCGCAGCTGGCCGATTTCATAGGCCGCCGCCATTGTGCGCAGCATAGAAAACGACGATCCGCCGCCGGTGTCGGTGCCGAGGCCTATGGAAACTCCCTGAGCCTTCAACCCGCCGACATCGCACAGGCCCGACCCGATGAAGGTGTTCGAGGTCGGGCAATGCGCCACCGCCGTTCCGGTTTCGGCCATCACGGTGCGTTCGCGTTCGGTCAGATAGATCGCGTGGCCCATGACCGCGCCCTTGCCGATCAGCCCGACCCGTTCATAGGTGTCCAGATAGTCGCGCGCCTCGGGATAAAGGTTTTTGACCCAGGCGACCTCGTCGGTTTGCTCGGAAAGGTGGGTCTGCATCAGGCAGTCGCGGTGCTCGGACCACAGCGCGCCGACCATCTCCAGCTGTTCCGGCGTCGAGGTCGGCGAAAACCTTGGCGTCACGGCATATCCCAGCCGGTCCACGCCGTGCCATTTCGCGATCAGCGCCTTGCTGTCGTCATAGGCCGATTGCGGCGTGTCGCGCAGCCCGTCAGGAGCGTTGCGGTCCATGCAGGTCTTGCCGCCGATGCTGCGCAGCCCGCGCGCCTGCGCGGCGGTAAAGAATGCATCGACGCTGGCGGGATGGATTGTGCAATAGCTGGCGCAGGTCGTCACGCCGTGCGACAGGGCGATGTCGAAATACAAGTCCGCGATTTTGTCGGCATAGGCCGGATTGCTGAAAGCGATTTCCTCGGGGAACGTATAGCTGTTCAGCCAGTCGATCAACCGCTTGCCCCAACTCGCGACGATCCCGGTCTGGGGATAGTGGACGTGGGCATCGACAAACCCCGCCATAATCAGCTTGTCGCCATAGTCCGTAACCGCCGCGTCGGGATGACCCGCGCGCATGTCCGCCGCCGTTCCCAGATCGACGATCTTGCCATATTGCACGACGACAGCGCCCCGCGCCTCGTGCCGTGCGGCATCCGGGCCGTCGCCGAAGGGGCTGGATTTGAACGCAAGTGTTTGACCCGAGAGCAGGTGTTTCGTTGAGGGCATCACATTTTCCAGTTGGGCTAGAGCCGTCCCAATTGACCTGTGGCCGCTTAAATAAGCAAGAAAATTCGTGCTGGAAAAAACCTGAAGCTCTTACAAAAATAAGCAAAAGATCACTTGCGTTGGCGGGGGGTTGTGGGATGCTATGGACTGTGCAGACAGAGGCGGAAATGAACGATACCCTGACCAAAGAGACAGATCAGACGGATCGCGCCTATGAGGTCGGCAGCGAGTTGATCGATGCCATCCTGCAGGCCGTCGAGCGCAAGGATCACGCCGCTTTCGACCGCTTGCTGGAGCCGCTGCACGCAGCCGACATCGCCGACATTCTTGAGCAGATCGGGTCACGCGAACGCGATGCCTTCGTCAGTTTCTGGGGACAGGATTTCGATGGCGAGGTTCTGGCCGAGATGGACGAGGCGCTGAGCAGCGAGATCCTGTCGCGGCTGCCCGACAATGTCATGGGCGGCGCCTTCCGAGACATGGAAACCGACGACGTCGTCGATCTGGTCGAGGAACTGGAGCAAAAGGACCAAACCCGTATTCTGGATGCGCTGGATGCATCGGACCGGATCGCGGTGGAAAATGCGCTGCAGTACCCCGAGGATTCCGCCGGCCGCCTGATGCAGCGCGAGCTGGTAATGGCGCCGGAACACTGGACGGTCGGGCAGGCCATCGACTTTCTGCGCACCGACACCGACCTGCCGGAACGGTTCTATGACCTCGTGATGGTCAATCCCAAGCTGGCGCCGATCGGAAAGGTTCCCCTGTCGAGCCTGATGTCGAACAAGCGCGATGTGCGGCTGGTCGATATAATGGACGAGGAATTCCGAACCATTCCGGTGCTGCAGGATCAGGCTGACGTGGCCTATGCCTTCAATCAGTACAATATGGTGTCGGCGCCCGTCGTGGACGCGGAAAACCGGCTGGTCGGCGTTATCACGATCGACGACGCGATGGAGGTTCTGGAAGAGGAGGCCGACGAAGACATCAAGCTGCTGGCAGGTGTCGGCGAAGGCAGTCTGACCGACAGCATATTTGTCACCACCCGCCAGCGCTTTCCGTGGCTGGCCGTGAACCTGCTGACCTCGATCCTCGCCTCGATTGTCATCGCCCAGTTTGCCGATACGATCGAGGCCATCGTGGCGCTGGCGGTCCTGATGCCGATCGTCGCTTCTATGGGCGGCAATGCCGGTACTCAGAGCCTTACGGTCGCGGTGCGCGCACTCGCCACCAAGGATTTGACGGCAGCCAACGCCTGGCGGGTGATACGCCGCGAAACTACCGTGGGGTTGTTGAACGGGTTAGTCTTTGCCGTGATTATCGGCTTGGTCGGC
>JBFFQS010000190.1:0-3988 GCA_041573315.1 Amylibacter sp.
CCTTCGATCCCTAAATAATCCGCAGCTGAGGACAAAGTATCCTCGATTGCCGGGCGGTTGAATTTCACGACTTCCGCCATCACCACTGCATTCGTCGTTCCGTGGTGCGTGTGAAAGTAGGCACCGACCGGATGCGACAGCGCATGGATCGCGCCGAGTCCTTTTTGGAACGCGGTGGCCCCCATCGCGGCGGCGGACATCATATGCGCGCGGGCCTCGATATCGGTGCCGTCTGCATAGGCGCGTGGCAGGTATTCTTTAACCAGACGCATACCTTCCAATGCAATCCCTTGGCTCATCGGGTGATAATGCGGCGAGCAAAAAGCCTCCAGACAATGAGCGAAGGCGTCCATGCCGGTGCCGGCGGTGATGGCTTTCGGCATGCCGACGGTCAGTTCCGGGTCGCAGATCGCGACACTTGGCAGGATTTTCGGGTGAAAAATGATCTTCTTTTCTTGGGTTTCAGAGTTGGTGATGACGCCGGCCCGGCCAACTTCGGAACCGGTGCCGGCGGTGGTCGGCACTGCGACGATCGGCGCGATGCCGTCGGGATCGGCGCGGGTCCACCAGTCACCGATATCCTCGAAATCCCAGATCGGGCGGATCTGGCCCGACATGAAGGCGATGACCTTGCCCAGATCGAGGCCGGAGCCGCCGCCGAAGGCGATCACGCCATCATGGCCGCCGGCGCGATAGACTGCCAAACCGGCCTCGGCGTTCTTCTCGTTCGGGTTCGGATCGACCTCCGAGAACATCGCGCGGCCCAGTCCGGCGGATTTCATCAGATCGAGCGTGGATTGCGTGACCGGCAGGCTGGCCAGCCCCTTGTCGGTCACCAGCAGCGGCTTCTTGATGCCGGCGGCGGCGCAGGCTTCGGCAAGTTCGGAAATCCGCCCGGCACCGAAGCGGATGGCGGTTGGGTAAGACCAGTTGGCAAAAAGTTTCATCGGGTCAGGCTTTCTTCGTGTGATAAGATTTTGGACGGGTCAGATTGTGGTAACCGATGATCGACAGGCCGCCGCCGCGGCCGGTATTCTTGCAGCCGGTCCAGCACAGCGCCGGATCGAGGTAGTCGCAGCGATTGGTGAAAACCGTGCCGGTCTCGATGCGGTCGCCGATGCGTTCGGCGCGAGCATAATCGCGGGTCCAGAGAGAGGCCGTCAGGCCGAATTCGCTGTCGTTCATTAGGGCAATAGCCTCTTCGTCGTCCTTGACCGGCATGATGCCTACGACAGGGCCGAAGCTCTCGTCACGCATCACGCGCATGGAGTGGTCGACGTTGACCAGTATTTGCGGCATCAGATAGGCGTCGCGGTCGTTCGGGAACAGCGCCGGATCGATCAGCGCCTTGGCGCCCGCCGCGACGGCCTCGCGGGTCTGGGCGCGCACCTCGTCGGCGAAGCGGACATGCGCCATCGGCCCGAGCGTTGTCTCAGGGTCCAGCGGGTTGCCGAGCTTATATCCGTTTACGATCTTGACGGCTTTCTCCACGAAGGAGTCGTACAGGCTCTCGGCCACATAGATGCGCTCGATGCCGCAACAGCACTGGCCGGAGTTGAACATCGCGCCGTCGATCAGCGTTTCGACCGCCAGATCCAGATCGGCGTCCTCCATCACGTAGCCCGGGTCCTTGCCGCCCAGTTCCGTGCCGACACCCGTGAAGGTGCCTGCCGCCGCGCGCTCCATGGCCTGGCCGCCGGCCACCGAGCCGGTGAAGTTGACGAAGCCGAAGGATTTGGCGGCGATCAGGTCGGACGTGGTACTGTGTTCCAGAAACACGTTCTGGAACACGTCTGACGGGATGCCCGCCGTATGGAAAGCTTTGGCCATGCGCTCGCCGACCAGCAGGGTTTGCGACGCATGTTTCAGGATCACGGTATTTCCGGCGATCAGGGCAGGGGCCACGGTGTTGATCGCGGTCATGTAAGGATAATTCCACGGCGCGACCACCAGAACGACGCCATGCGGCACGCGCTTGATCATCCGCTTGAAGACGTCGCTATCCTCGATCACCAGAGGGGCGAGCGCGTCTTCGGCGATCTCCGCCATATAGCTGGCGCGCTCGTTGAAGCCGCGGAATTCGCCGCCGTAGCGGATCGGACGGCCCATCTGATGCGCCAGTTCCGGCACGACCTGGTCGTTCATCTCTCCGACCTTGGCGACCCCGGCCAAGACCAGTGCGATCCGCTCGTCCAGCGGGCGTGACGCCCAGCCTGATTGAGCGGATTTTGCGCGGGCCACTGCCCCCTGTGCGGCATTGGCATCGAGTAAAGGACGCTCCGCGAACACCGATCCGTCGATCGGCGAGATACATTTTATGGTTTTTGACATGTCAGGCTCTTTCAAATCCACGGGCGACTTCATAGTCGGTCACTACGTGATCAAACTCTTCCTGTTCCCATTCGGCTGCGCGTACATAGTGGTCGATCACGCCGTCACCGAAGGCCGCGCGAAGCATCTTGGACCGGCGCAGCGTCTCGGTGGCGTCTCGCAACGAATGCGGAATCCCTTTGGCGGATTTGGCGGCATAGACATCGCCGGTCGTGGGCTTCGGCAGCTCCAGGCGATCTTCCAGCCCCCTGATGCCGGCGGCCAGCTGAGCGGCAATCGCAAGATAGGGATTGAGGTCGGACCCCCCGATCCGGCATTCAACGCGCACCGCCACGGTGTCGGCGCCACAGAGCCGGAACCCGGCAGTGCGGTTGTCGACCGACCAGACCGTCTTGGTAGGCGCGAAAGTGGCCTTGGAAAACCGTTTGTAGCTGTTGACGTAGGGTGCCAGAAAGAAGGTGTAGTCGGGGGCGTACTTGATCAGTCCGGCCATATAATGCCGCATGATCTGCGACATGCCCAGTTCGGAATCCTTTTCGAAAAATGCGCTGGAGCCGTCGGCGTTCCACAGAGATTGGTGAACATGCGAAGAGCTGCCGGTCCGGTCGTGGTGCCATTTCGGCAGGAAGGTCGCGGCGTGTCCCTGCTGCCAGGCGATCTCCTTGGTCGCGTGCTTGGCGATCGAGTGGAAATCGGCGCACTCCAGCGCGTCCGCGTAACGGATGTTCAGTTCTTCCTGTCCGGCCTCGGCTTCACCTTTGGAATTCTCGATCGGAATGCCGGCGGCAAACAGGTGGTTGCGCAGCGGACGCATGACCGCCTCTTCCTTGGTGGTTTGCAGGATGTGGTAGTCTTCGTTGTAGCCACTTATCGGGGCAAGGTCGCGGAAGCCGCTCTTGCGGATGTCGTCAAAACTCTTTTCGAACAGGAAAAACTCCAGTTCGGTCGCCGTCTTTGCGGAGTAGCCAAGATCCGCAAGCCGCGCGATCTGGCGCTTGAGAATGGCGCGCGGAGAATGCGGCACGTCTTCGTGGGTGTGGTGGTCCAGCACGTCGCATAGCACCATTACCGTGCCGTCGAGCCATGGCACCGTGCGCAGGGTGGTCAAGTCCGGTTTCATGACGTAATCGCCGTAGCCCGCCTGCCAACTGGTCGCGGCATAGCCCTCTGGCGTCGCCATTTCCAAGTCGGTCGCCAGCAGGTAGTTGCAGCAATGGGTTTCCCTCCATGCGCTTTCGACAAAGTTGTGCGCGTGGAAACGTTTGCCCATAAGGCGGCCCTGCATATCGACCAGACAGACCAGAACGGTATCGACCGATCCGTCGGCCACTTGTGATTTGAGGGCTTCGAAACTTAGATTTCCGGACATTGATGCTCCTGCGGAATATCAGTTTGGGGAGAAGGGCGCGCATATAGCGCGCCCGCCTTATTTATCAGCCGTAACGGTACGGACGGCCAGCTTTGACCATATCCGCGTTGTACTGCTTGAAGATACTGACAACTTTGGCCTTTGTCTCGGATTCGGCTGCAATCTCGTCCCAGAATTTAATCGCTGCGTCTTCGACTGTCGCCCACTCATTGTCTGGGATGGTTGTCAGTTCCATTTTTGGTCCGTTAACGCGCAGCGATGCCTCGCCGCCCCAGTACCACCACTGAC
>JBFFQS010000191.1:0-3976 GCA_041573315.1 Amylibacter sp.
ACAAAGATGTCGACCGCCTCTTCGTTTGCCTTGATCCAGTCCAGGTTTGCGAACAGCGCTTCATCGCTTGCATCGACCTCGAACATCGGCAGAACGTTGAATTTTTCGCCGGCAATTTTCATCACCTTGTTCTTGTTGGACAAATCGATGATTGTCGCGTCCGTTTGCCCTGCCATCAAAGCCGCAACGCGGTTCGACGATCCGGGCACATAGGACCGTTCACCGAACTTGATGCCGACCTTGTCTTCGATCACGTTCGCGATCGAGTCGGTGCCGCCACCGCGCGAGTGCAGCATGATCGGCTCACCGTCGAGGTCTTCCAGCTTGCTGTATTTCTTGGAAGTGACGGGGAAGAATTTCAGCTTCGAGAGCTGAAAGACGATCCGCAAAGGGGCTTTGGATTTCTGCATGGCCGCATAAGGCGTGCCGAAACCGATATCCATCTGGCCGCTCAGAACGGCCTGAATCGCAAGTTCCTCGTCCGAGAATGCGGTCCATTCGTAATCGAGGCCGTTTGCCTTGGCGCGATCGAGCGCGACAAAGAAGGCGGCGAGTTCGTCCGATGGCGTTTCAGCCAACGCGATCCTGATCTTGTCCGCCTGTGCGGCAGACACCGTCAATCCCGCGATCAGCGGGATCGCGGTGATCAGAGTGAGTAGTCTTCCTAGCAAATTTTTCATGTTTTCCTCCCAGAGAATGAAGTTGCTATTTTAACAGTTTGCCTGTTCTTTTTTCCGGCTTTATCCGGCCCTATCTGTGCCGAAGCGATTGAGACTTTTCGTCATACGTCTCCGAACAGCCTCGCCGAAACCGATCCAATATGCTCTCGCATCGCCTCATGCGCCGCAGCCGGATCGCGGGCTTCGATCGCTGCGACGAGTTTATTGTGTTCCACGAAGCTCGAATATCCGCTCGGGGGCCGTTCACTGGTTCGCACGACGGTTGCCCAGGCGACAGCCCTTTTAACTTGGTTCACCTGATCGAAAAGCGACAAGAGCAGAATATTGTCTGACGCTTGCGCGACCGCGCGGTGAAACGTGCCGTCCTGAACTTCGTATTCCGCCCAGGTCGGCGCCTCTTCGGCACGGTCCCGTGCGAGCTTCATCCGGATCAACGCCTCGTCCGAGGCATTGATCGCCGCCTCGCGGGCAATCGCGGGTTCGATACAGAGCCGGGCGCGCATCATGCGCACGGGCGTCATCTGGCGGCTGATTTCAGCCAATCCGCCCGAAGCCGAATCCGCTCCGTGACCCGACACGAAAGTGCCCTTGCCGACATGGCGCCAGATCGCGCCCTCGATTTCCAGGGCCTCCAGCGCGCGCCGAAGCGTCGTCCGCGTCATACCGAGTTCATTGATCAATTCCCGTTCAGGCGGCAGGCGGTCTCCGGGCGCGTAAGCACCTTCGGCAATGAACGCCTTCAATACCGCGACGGCGGCCTCTCGCTCTGCTGGTATGGCTTTTGTAAGCAAATTGAACCCCAAATGGTTGATCAAAGCAGCGTTATTGGTTGGATTATGGCAGATCAATTGACATTATCAACAAAAAACTACGATTATTTTCGTATTGATCGCTATTGATCCGCTTTTTGCGATACGCTAGTTAAGCTGAGAATACACTGTTGATACCGGAGGTCCAAATGCCCAAGTTCGTGATTGAAACCCCGCCTGTAGTGGCCATCCCTGTATTTGGCTCCGAAGCAATGTTTCCGGTGCGCCGGATTTACTGCATAGGCCGGAACTATGCCGCCCATTCCGTCGAAATGGGAGGCGACCCGAATCGCGAGACGCCTTTCTTCTTTCAAAAGAACCCCGACAATCTGGACGCTTCCGGCGAATTCCCCTATCCGCCCCACTCTTCGGATGTGCACCACGAAATTGAAATGGCGGTAGCGCTCAAGTCAGGCGGTTCGAATATTCCGCTCGGCGAGGCGCTGGATCACGTCTATGGCTATGGTGTGTCACTCGATATGACGCGGCGCGACCTTCAGGCCCAGGCGAAGAAGCTTAGCCGGCCGTGGGAAATCAGCAAGGCTTTCGAGCGCTCCGCCCCGATCGGGCTGATCCATCCTGCGTCCGAAACCGGGCACCTTGAAAGCGGCAGGATCGAATTGAAAGTCAACGGAGAGGTCCGACAGGAAGGCGATCTGAACCAAATGATCTGGAAAGTTCCCGAAATGATTTCCTACCTCTCGGAATATTTCGAACTGGCCGCAGGCGACGTGATCCTGTCCGGAACCCCGTCGGGCGTCGGTCCTGTTTCGGTCGGTGACCGCATGGAGGCCAGCGTCGAGGGGCTCAGCAGCAAAACGGTCAAGGTCGTATAGCAGGCGGTGCAACCGGTCTCTCGGGAAACAAGCGCGCGAGCCTATTAACACGACGCGATGCCGGCAAAAAACTGATTATTTTTTGGGCAAATTGGCGCGCGCTTGGCCAATATCAGGACAATATTGCCTATACCGCCCAATTTCCCGTCAGATGCGGGCGGCCGCCCTGACATTGGGAAACCAGTGATATAATCTGCGCTCGATCCGCCGGACCATACAGGGGCGCCTGTCCCAAAAGGAGATCAAAGGTGCGAACCAGATGAAAGATACGTTTTTTGCGCGGCTCCAAGACACCGTGCGCAAGATATATCCCGACACGGACACGACCATCCTCTGTGAAAAGATCGTCGAGGCGTTCTGGCCGGACGGGTTATCGCGCAGGAAGCGAGGCCGCACGCCCAGCAACAATCTCTGGTCGGAAAAAGATGCGATCGTCATCACCTACGGCAATTCCATTCAGGACGGCGCGCACAAGCCGCTCGACCTGTTGCAGGATTTTCTGCGTCGAAATCTTAAGGGCGTAATCAACGGCGTGCATATCCTGCCGTTTTTTCCGTTCACCTCGGATGACGGGTTCGCCGTTACCGACTACCGCGCCGTCAACCCGACTTTGGGAGAGTGGGCAGACATCAAACGCATCGGAACAGACTTCAAGCTGATGTCGGATCTGGTTCTGAACCATGTCAGCAGCCAGAGCCATTGGTTCAACGAATACCTGCAAGGACATGATCCTTATGACCGTTTCTTTTTCGAGGCTTCGCCCGAGGACGACCTGAGCAATGTCGTTCGCCCCCGCACCAGCCCGTTGCTGCGAAAAGTGGAGACGGCTGGCGGCGAACGCCATGTCTGGTGCACGTTCAGCCACGATCAGGTCGATCTGGACTTTCGAAACCCAGAGGTTCTGCTGGAGTTCCTGCGCATCATACGTCTGCACATGGAAAATCAGGTACGGATCATCCGCCTGGACGCGGTGGCGTTCCTGTGGAAAGAGGTTGGCACATCCTGCATTCACCTTGCTCAGACACATGAGGTCGTTCGCCTTATGCGGCTGTTGTTCGACTTTGCCCATGAGCCGATGATCCTGCTGACCGAGACGAACGTGCCCAGTGCCGAAAACCTGTCCTATTTCGGCAACCGGAACGAGGCTCATGCAGTCTATAATTTCCCGCTGCCGCCATTGCTGCTGCATGCGATGATGTCGGGTTCGGCGCGGCACCTGATCCGCTGGCAGGCCCGCACACCACCGGCACAGCTCGGCTGCGCATACCTGAATTTCTCGGCCAGCCACGATGGGATCGGCATGCGCCCGGCCGAAGGGATTCTGCCTCCGCAAGAGATCACGAATGTCATAGACACGGTGCGCCGGAACGGCGGCCTGATATCGACGCGGACAACGCCGGACGGCGGCGAGGCCCCCTACGAGTTGAACATCACCTTCTTCGATGCACTTCGCGGCACGTTCGGCGGCGATGATGCTTTCCATATTGACCGCTATCTCGCATCACAAACTATCGTCATGGCGCTGGAAGGCATCCCGGCCTTTTACATCCACGGCCTGCTGGCGACCCCGAACGATCTGGACGGCGTCGGGAAAACGGGCATAAACCGCGCGATCAACCGGCACCGCTGGCACTACCCCGAGCTTCAGGCG
>JBFFQS010000192.1:0-3915 GCA_041573315.1 Amylibacter sp.
AAGCGAAATGGCCGGCGGGTGCGAGTTCTTTGCTGTCAGTGTTTCGGTCGCGTCGCGCGGACGCATTTGAAGCCGGGGCTCTGTTCCAGATATTCCCATGTATGGAAATGCGCGGTCAGCGTGGCCTCGTAGGCCAGTTGCCGGTTCGCCACCATCCAGAGCGTGCCCTTCGCATGAAGCAGTTTCGCCGCTGTTTGGATGAACTGCCTGCCAAGCTCTGGTTCCGCCTTGCGCGACTGGTGGAAGGGCGGGTTCATCACGACGAAATCGTGGTCCGACGGGCCGGTCAGGGTGCAGACGTCGGCCCAGAGGAATTCGGCGCGCGGATCGGGGACGTTGAGGCGGGCGCAGGCCAGAGCCGCGTGTTCAGCCTCGTAGAGCGCAAGCGAGGCGATCGCGGCGTTACTGTCCAGCGCCCGTAGCGCCAGCCAGCCCCAGCCGGCCCCCAGATCGGCGCCTTTGCCCTTGAGCCTGTCGCTGATTTCTTCGGCGAGCAGGGCCGAACCCGCATCCGCCGCGTCTGGGCTGAACATGCCTGCGGCAGTGTAATGGCCCTCTGCGTTTCTGGCCGGTGTCAGGGCCTTTGCCCAGTCTGCGAACTCGGGCGGCGTGTCCGCTTTGGTCAGCCAGAAGACCTTACCATGCGCTTTTGACAAGGTGCCCTCGACCGGCCGCAGTTTCTTGACGGCCTTCAGGACGCTCTCGACGCCGTCGGTTTTCACGCCGTCCACAATCAGGGTGCCGCCGGGTTCCAGAATGTCATAGCCGGTCGCGATATTTGCCAGCGTCTCGGCCTTTGAGCGGGTCAGTTCGACAATCACCATGGCGGCGGCCTGCCCCTGGGGCATTTCCGCGGCGACAGACAGCCCCTGTTGCTTCAGAGTGTCGTAGGTCGGCTTGAAGCCCTGCACGCAGACGAGATTTTCGAATTGTTCATAGACCGTGGCGGGGTTCGCGCGGATGGCGACGACCGGGGCGTCACCGACCGCTTCGATCAGGCCCTGATCGAAGGGCAGCGACAAACGTTCGTTTCGCATCATGATTGGGCCTGTCCCGAAAAGGTTGGTTATTCTTTTTCCATCGTGCACTGCAGCGGGTGCTGATGCCGGCGGGCGTAGTCCATGACCTGCGTCACTTTGGTCTCGGCGACTTCGTGCGAGAAAACGCCGACGACGGCAACGCCCTTGATGTGCACGGTCAGCATGATCTGATGCGCCAGTTCGGCATTTATGCCGAAAAAGCGCTGCAGGATATGGGTGACAAACTCCATTGGCGTATAGTCGTCATTCAGCAGCAGCACCTTGTACAGCGGCGGCTTTGCCGTTTTCGGCTTGGTTTTGGTAACAACGGCGCCATCGGTCTGATCGTCCGGATGGTCGTTGCTTGCCAATATTTCAAACATCTGTGCCTGTTCCAACTATTCGGAGGTTTCTTATTATATATCGCGCCCCTTGAAACAGAAAAGGGGCCTTAGATCAAATTCGGGTTTTCCACGATTCCGACAAGATCTTACAGGTTTCGCCAAAAATGGCACAACAGGTTGTGGCCAAGGTATTGAAAATCGCAACATATGGTAGCGTGTTGCTCTTTAAACAACTGTTTTGTTGTTGAAAATAAATGGTTTTCTGTGGAATCGCGCCGTGTTATCGTGAATCCAGAAAAAAAATAAGCCGCGAAACATGCGGCATCAGGCAATATTACAGCAGACGTCGGAGAAACCGGTGCGCATACGGGCAGTGTTAGGGGCAGTATTTGCCAGCATATTTTTGATTCTCGCAGGCGCGGCGCAGGCGGCGCCTTATGCTGCGATGGTCATTGATGCCCGCACGGGCGAAGTGCTGCACTCACGCAATGCCGATACCCGGTTACACCCAGCCTCTCTTACCAAGATGATGACTCTGTATCTGGCCTTTCAGGCTGTCGAATCGGGGCAGATCAGCCTGGACAAGATGGTGACCATTTCCGGAAATGCGGCCTCGGAGCCTCCTTCGAAGCTTGGTCTGCGTAAGGGGCAGAAAATCCGGTTCCGCTATCTGATCCGGGCGGCGGCGGTGAAATCGGCCAACGATGCCGCGACCGCGATCGGAGAGACAATTGCAGGCAGTGAGAGCGCTTTCGCGAAACTTATGACCTCAACCGCGCTGCGGATGGGCATGACGCGGACCACATTTAAAAATGCCCATGGGCTGACGGCCTCGGGCCACCAGTCTACGGCGCGGGACATGACGACGCTGGGACGTCGGCTGTTTTATGATTTTCCTGATTACTATAATCTGTTTTCGCGCCGGACGACGGATGCGGGGATCAAGAACGTCTATAATACCAATCGCCGGTTTCTGGCCGCTTACAAGGGCGCGGACGGGATCAAGACCGGGTATACCAACGCGGCGGGTTTCAACCTCGTGGCCTCTGCCGAGCGCGGTAGTAAACGGATCATCGCCACGATGTTCGGCGGCCGCTCTACGGCGGCGCGCAACAAGCGTGTGGCAGAGTTGCTGGATATGGGATTCAACCGCGCTCCTACACGAGTAGCGGTCAAGAAGCCGGCACCGCTCGCGGTCGCCAGCCTGGGCGACTCAGGCGTTACGATCAGCGCGCCGCGGGCCGTCGCCCGCAGCCTGATACCAAAACGGCGGCCGGAGGGGTTGGGCGTCCCGGTCATGATGGCCGGTGTCGACCAGAAAGCGATCGACAGCGCGGTGTTTGCCGCCGTGCGGGATGACGGACATCAGACGGTCATAGTCGAACCGGAAAAGGTTGCCGCAGTGGAGAAGGCCGTAGAGGAGGCCGAACCGACACAGGTCGCCCGCGCCGTTCAGGAGAAGTTGATTCCGGTTTCCCTGCCGGCCACGGACAAGACCGAGGCTGCCATACTGGCGTCGATCCAGACGGTCTCGGGCGAGGCGGAAGCCGCCGGGCCTGAACTTTCGGAGCCGCGCGTCATCGTGCGTGACACGGACGATCCACGCAAGTGGTCAGTGCAGGTCGGGGCATATCGCACACGTTATCAGGCTGAAAAACAGTTGCTGAGGACGGCCCTGTCGGACCTGCGGGCGCTGGACGGAGCCTTGCGGCAGATAGACCATGACATCGTGCAGGGAGAGAAGTTCTACCGCGCGCGGTTTGTCGGTCTGTCCCAGACCGATGCGACCAAGGCCTGTGTCCGGCTGATCGCCCGGAATGAGGCCTGCGTGCCGATCGGCCCCGGGGGCTGAGGAACGCTGCCCGGACAGCGAAGCCCGGGGTTCCTAGAAATTCACCGTAACGTCAGGAAGCTTCAGCGACGTGACCAGATCTCGTAACTCCTGACGCGCCGCTACGTTCGAAATGTTCAATTTCTGAGCACCCGCATCCTTCAGGTCCAGCAGCGTCAGACCCTGCGTAAACAGTTCGCGAAAGATCACGCGGTCGGAAAATCCGGGGATAAGGCGGAACCCGATCCGCCGTGACAGGTCATTCAGGGCCGATCCGACCTTGCGCTTGTTGACCATATTCTGCGCGCCTATCCGGTTGCGGGTCACGATCCAGTCAATCGGCTTCGAGCCGCTCTCGGCGCGGGCCTTGCGGGCGCCCCAGACCATTTCCGAATAGATCGAGGGTCCGGTGACTGCGTCGGTTTCCGGGTTTATACGCGCCAGCAGATCGAAATCGACGAAGCTGTCGTTCATCGGTGTGATCAGAGTGTCCGCCATGGCATGCGCCATCTCGCTCAGGTAAGTGTGCGCGCCGGGACAGTCGACCACAAGGAACTCGGCCTGGCCGTCGAAGGCAACAAGCGCATCCTGAAACGCGTGCCAGGCGGCGTCGTTTCCCTCTGGCAGGCCATAGTACTCCGGCGGGTTCAGCGGGATGTAGGTCGCCATCGGCAGGAGCGTGCCCGACTTCTGGGTGAAGGCATAGCGATTTTCGAGATAG
>JBFFQS010000193.1:0-3900 GCA_041573315.1 Amylibacter sp.
AAGAAGGAGGCCGAGTAGATGTCCGTGATCATAGAAATTCTCAGCTGGTTCCTGATCCTTACGGGCGGCGCTTTCACCATTATAGGCGCGGTCGGACAATTGCGGTTTCCGAATTTCTGGGCGCGGCTGCATGCTGCTTCGGTCTCTGACTCCGCAGGTGTGATACTGTTGATCCTCGGTATGTGCCTGCAGGCCGGTCCGACGCTGATAACGGTGAAGCTGCTTGTGATAGGGCTGTTCGTTTTTGTCACCGGCGCGACCGCGACCCACGCAACAGCAAGCGCCGCGCTGGTTTCCGGTCTCAAACCGCCGGCGTTAAAGGAAAAACCCGAAGAAGACGGCTCGTCTGACACCTCGGAGAACCCCGGCTCATGATCATCACAATCATAGACATCGTGCTGTTTTTCATGCTGGTGATGACCGCGCTTGCGATCGTCCGCCGCCGCCGCCTGTTCTCGGTCGTGATGCTGGCCGGCGTGTTCAGCCTGCTGACGGCGCTGCTTTTCGTGACGATGGACGCGGTCGATGTGGCCTTTACCGAGGCTGCGGTCGGCGCGGGGATCTCCACCGTTCTGATGCTGGGCACGATCGCCCAGACCGCCCGCCGCGAGAAAGAGCCGACACGGTCGGGCGTCCTGCCGTTCTTCGTGGTCACCGTGACCGGGGCGGCCCTGGTTTACGGGACGCTGGACATGCCGAGTTTCGGCGATCCGAACGCACCTGCGCAGGTGCATGTCGGTCCTGATTATCTGAAGAACAGCGTCGAAGACATGGACCTGCCGAACGTCGTCACCTCCATTCTGGCAAGCTATCGTGGCTACGATACGCTGGGCGAGACGGCGGTGGTGTTCACCGCCGGCATCGGGGTCCTGCTGCTGATCAGCGGCCTCGGCGCACGGCGGCGGCGCGAAGACGAGGAGGATAGCTGATGCAGCATCACCTGATCCTGCGGGTCATTACCAAGCTGTTGGTTTCGACCATAATCCTGTTTGCGCTCTACGTGCAATTTCACGGCGATTTTTCGCCCGGCGGCGGTTTTCAGGCCGGCGTTATCATGGCGGCGGCGTTCATCTTCTACGGCCTGGTTTTCGGACTTGAGAACGTCCAGAAGGTGTTTCCGCCCTGGCTTGTGCACAAGCTGGTCGCGCTGGGCGTGCTGATCTTTGCCGGAACCGGCGTCGTCAGCATGTTCCTGGGTTACGACTATCTGGACTATGACGCTTTTGCGCCGCACCACCCGAGCCACGGCCAGCACTACGGTATCCTCGCGGTCGAGCTTGGCGTTCTGGTGACTGTGACCGGCGTGATGGTCGCGATTTATTATGCCTTCGCGGGTCGCCCGCCGCAGGTCAGCGACGAAGACTGGTAGGAGGCACTCATGGCAGTTGAAAGCGGAACAGAAAAAGCGGTCGCGTCCTATATTTTCGATTGGGACTTCATTTTCGGCCATGCCAACTACTGGCTGTTCATCGTGCTGATGATGACCGGCCTCTACATCGTCGTGGCGCGGGGCAACCTGGTGAAAAAGATCGTCGGGCTGAACATCTTTCAGGTTGCGGTATTCATGCTCTACATATCCATCGGCAAGGTCACGGGCGGCACTGCGCCGATCTTTCCGCTCGACATGAATGTCGATCCGGATGTGATCTATTCCAACCCGCTGCCGCATGTTCTGATCCTGACCGCCATCGTCGTCGGTATTGCCACGACGTCGCTCGGACTGGCCCTGATCGTGCGCATCAAGGAAGAGTTCGATACAGTCGAGGAAGACGAGCTGTTGCAGATAGAACGTAAGCTGACCGCGGCAGACAACCGCGAACACGGCCCGGCCATGGGCGGGCGCGCATAATGGCAACGGCTGAAGTAGAACATACCGCCCGTACGCTGGCGGATCACCTGCCGGTGTTGCAGGTTCTGGTGCCCTTAATCGCCGCACCGCTGATCGTGGTCCTCGGCAACCGTGCGCTGGCGTGGCCGCTGGCCTTCATTGCCAGCGCCATCGCCTTCGTGATTTCCTGTTTCCTGCTGGCGGACGTGATCGACGGCGGGTTCATTTCCTATGCCATCGGCGGCTGGGCGCCGCCGCTGGGCATCGAATACCGGGTCGACGCGACCAATGCATTGCTGCTGTTCCTGATTTCGGGGATCAGCACCCTCGCGCTGCCATACGCGTTCACCTCGATCAGGTCAGAAGTCCCGAAACGCAATCACACGCTGTTCTATGCCTGTTACATGCTGTGCTTCACCGGCCTGCTCGGCGTGGTGATCACCGGCGACGCCTTCAACGTGTTCGTGTTCCTCGAGATTTCCTCGCTGTCCACCTATGTGCTGGTGGCACAAGGCGCGGGGCGCGACAAGCGGGCGCTGACGGCGGCCTATGACTACCTGATCATGGGTACGATCGGCGCGACGTTCTTCGTCATCGGCCTCGGGATGCTTTACATGTCCACCGGTACGCTGAACCTGGCCGACCTGGCTGAGCGCATTGCCGATCAAGGCGGAAATCGAACGATCCGCGCGGGGTTTGCCTTTATCGTTGTGGGCATGGGTCTGAAAGTGGCGCTGATGCCGCTGCACCTGTGGCTGCCGAACGCCTATACATTCGCGCCTTCCGCAGTGACGGTGTTCCTGGCAGCAACCTCGACCAAGGCGGCGGTCTATGTCCTGCTGCGCTTCATGTTCTCGGTCTATCAGCCGCCCTTCGTGTTCGAGGTCAACACCCTCTATTTCATCTTTATCCCCTTTGCCTTGCTGGCGATGTTCGTGGCCAGTTTCGTGGCGGTGTTCCAGTCCGACTTCAAGCGCATGCTGGCCTATTCGTCGATTGCCCAGATCGGTTACATGCTGCTGGGTATCGCGATGCTGAACACCAGCGGTATCACGGCGACCGTCGTCCATATGTTCAACCACGGCATCACCAAGGGCGCCCTGTTCATGGGCGTCGGCGCGCTGGTTCTGCGGACCGGCAGCTCGTTCTACGACTCCATCGCGGGAATGGGGCGTCGCATGCCCCTGACGGGTGCCGCCATCGTCGTCGCCGGCCTGTCCCTGATCGGTGTGCCCGGCACCGCCGGCTTCGTATCGAAATGGATGCTGGTGCAGTCGGCGTTCGAGAACGGCTTCTGGTGGATCGCAATCCTTGTCGTGCTGTCCTCGCTGTTGGCGGTGGCCTATGTCTGGCGGGTGTTCGAGGTGATCTACCTCAAGGAGCCAGCCGCCGACGCACCGCGCGGTGACCCGCCGCTGCCGATGCTGATCCCGATGCTGCTGCTTGCCGGCGCCTGCCTGTGGTTCGGCATCGACACGCAGATCACAATCGGCGCGGCCAATACCGCTGCGGAAAGCCTGCTGTCCGGCTCGTTCGGCATGGCGCCTTCCGCTGCGGCCATAACCGAAACCGTGGGGCATTAAGAGGCGACATGGAAACCAGTACCGCAATATTCCTGTCCATGCTGATCCCGACGGCTGCTGCCGCCGGCAACATGGTCTGGCGCAATCAGCCCAACCTGCGCGATGGCTTTACCTTCGTCTGCGCAGTCCTGACCTTCGTCTGCGTTCTGGTGGTTCTGGACAATGTCGGCAGCGGCACGACCGTTCCGGTCTCGATGCTGGAAGTTTTCCCCGGCGTCGAACTCGCCTTCAACGTCGAACCGCTCGGCCTGCTGTTCGCGATCATTGCCTCGGGCTTGTGGATACTGACCCATATCTACGGCGTCGGCTACATGCGCGGCAACGACGAGAAGCACCATGCCAGGTTCTTCGCCTGTTTCGCAGTCGCCATCGCCGCCGTCATGGGCATTGCATTCGCCTCGAACATGTTTACCCTGTTCCTGTTCTACGAGATACTGACCGTCTCGACCTATCCGCTGGTCGCGCACAAGGGCACGCCCGAGGCGATCA
>JBFFQS010000194.1:0-3760 GCA_041573315.1 Amylibacter sp.
ACCGGCTCCGCCACGCTGTCTTTCGCGCGGGCAGGCTATATTGATCTGCGCCGCGAATGGCCGGCTGCGCTGGCCAGTTTCGCCGCGTCGGTGACAGGGGCGCTGGTCGCCTCGCTGCTGCCGTCGGACTGGCTGGCGGCCGCCATGCCTGCGGTGCTGATCGGTATCGCGATCTATTTCGTGCTCAAGCCCGAGGCCGACGATCTGGAGCGCCGTCAACTGGTCGGGCCTGCGGTTCTGGGTTTTGCAATCGTGCCTCTGATCGGGTTCTACGACGGGATTTTCGGCCCCGGCGCCGGATCGCTGTTCATGCTGGCGCTGGTGGCGCTGGGCGGGATGAAAATCCTGCAGGCCACGGCGCGGACCAAGCTGTTCAACTTCGCCTCCAACGTCGGCGGTTTCGTCAGCTATGCGCTGCTGGGTGCTGTCATCTGGAAGGTCGGGCTGATCATGGCGGTTGGGCAGATCGCCGGCGGCACGCTGGGTGCGCGGCTGGCGGTGAAAGGCGGAAAGAACCTGATCCGGCCGTTGCTGGTGACAGTCTGCATCGCCATGGCGCTGCGCCTGTATTTTTCCTAGGCAGCTACGCGTTTGCCCAGCGGAACCTCTTTGATCGGCAGGCTGATGATTGCAGAAAACGCACCTACTCCGACGCCAACCCACCAGACGGCGTCGTAATTACCGTAGATATCGAACATTTTGCCCCCAAGCCACACGCCAAGGAATGATCCAAGCTGGTGGCTGAAAAACACGATGCCATAGAGCGTTCCCATATAGCGCATTCCGTAGATATATCCGACCAGACCCGAGGTCAGCGGCACCGTCGCAAGCCACAAAAAGCCCATCGCGCCGCTAAAAACCAGAACCGTGACCGGCGTCATAGGCAGCAGGATAAACGCGCCCGCGACAATGGTCCGGCCGGTATAGATAATCGCCAGCAGGTATTTCCGCAGGAACGTCTTGCCCAGATAGCCCGCCAGAACCGTGCCGGCGATATTCGCCAGCCCGACCAGAGATATCGCCAGCGCGCCCAGCCGTGACGTCGTGGTGATCCCCAGCGCCGCCAGATTACTGGTCGGCGCGATCGCGCTGCAGGCCTCGGTTACGAAGGCCGGGAAATGCGCTGTGACGAAGGCCAGTTGATAGCCGCAGGAAAAGAAACCCAGAAAGATCAGCGTGAAGGACGGGTCGCGGAACGCCTTGCCCAGTATCTGGGACATCGACTCTTCCAGTTCGGCCTTGCTGGCCATCTGCGGCGCTCGCAGGAAAGGCACCAGCGCCAGAACGGCGACGATGACCACGGCGAACACGATGAACACTCCCGCCCAGTTCATGAATCCCAGCAGGTATTCGGCAATCGGCGCGCCGATCACCTGCCCCATCGAACCGGCGGCGGTCGCGACCCCCAGCGTCAAAGAGCGGTGCTCCTCTGACGCCGCGCGCCCGACCATGGCCAAGATCACACCGAACCCGGTTCCGGCCACCCCGAAGCCGACAAGTATTTCGAGCAACTGGTGCTGCCCCGGCGACACCGCATAGCTCGACAGCACCAGACCCAGCGCATAGGTCAGCGCCCCCAGAACAATCGCCCGCCGGTCGCCGAATTTCTCGGCAATCGCGCCAAAGATCGGCTGCCCGATGCCCCAGGCAAGGTTCTGGATCGCAATCGCGAGCGAGAAATCGGCCCGCATCCAGCCGAATTCCTCGGCGATCGGGATTTGGAAAACGCCGAAAGAGGCTCGAATGGCGAAGCCTGTCATCAGGATCAAAGACCCCGCGATCAATACCGGTGTGAAGAAAGGTGTCCGTTCGGTCTTTGTCATAGGTCGCAACCTTTACACGTTGAAGGCCTTTCCTCTAATTGCTATCAGCGACTCGTGTAAAATCATTTTTTGTGATGCAGCGGAGCACAAATCTTTGAAGCCGGTCGAACATTACGAGCAACTGGTCTCGGCAGGGCAGATCAAAGACGACCCCGACCAACGCAAGGTGTTGGACGCGCTGGAGCACCTCCATGACCAGATCCAAGGGTACAAGCCGAAGTCGAAATGGCTGATGTCGGGCCTGTTCGGGGTCGTGCCGCCCCGCCCCAAGGGCTTGTATATCTATGGCGGTGTCGGGCGCGGAAAATCCATGCTGATGGACCTGTTTTTCGAGACTGCTCCGACTGCACCCAAGCGCCGCGTGCATTTCCACGCCTTCATGCAAGAGGTCCACGACGGCATGCACGAGGCCCGAAAGTCCGGCGTTTCCGACGCGCTGAAACCGGTGGCCGAGAAGATCGTGAAATCCGCCAGCCTGCTGTGTTTCGACGAGATGCAGATCAGCGACATTACCGATGCCATGATCGTCGGGCGGCTGTTCCAGTACCTGTTCGACGCCGGTGTGATCATCGTCACCACATCGAACCGGCATCCCGACGAGTTGTACAAAGACGGCTTGAACCGCGCCCTGTTCCTGCCGTTCATAGACCTGATCAAAGAGCGTCTTGTGCTGCACAACCTCAACAGCGAAACCGACCACCGCCAAGGTCGCCTCGAAGACAGGAAGCTGTATTTCTCGCCGCTCAGCAACGAGACGGAGGACAAGATCGACGCGCTCTGGCACGACCTGTCAGGCGGCGATGCGGAACCGCTGGTTCTGCGCCGCAAAGGCCGCAACATCGTCCTGCCGCTGTTCCGCAACGGGGTTGGGCGGGCCGGCTTCGCCGAACTGTGCGACACCGCCCTCGGGCCCGGCGATTATCTGGAGATCGCCAAGGCCGTGCGGGTCCTTGTTCTGACCGATATCCCGAAGCTGTCTCGTGCGCGCAACAACGAGGCGAAACGGTTTGTCACACTGATCGACGCGCTCTACGAAGCCAAAGTGCGGTTGATCGCCAGCGCGGCCGCTCCGCCGGAGCAGCTCTATACCGAGGGCCCAGGCGCCTTTGAATTCGAGCGCACGGCCAGCCGACTGCGCGAAATGCAGAGTGCCGGCTGGGGCCGCAACTGAGGGCAGGACGGCCCGAAACCCGGCAACGAGCCTTTCAATCCGAACGAAACCCGCTTAAAGGGGGGCTACCTCCCACCCCGTAACAACGGAAATTAAATTGCCAAATACATTTATTGCCGATTTCGCCAGCCGCCTTCGCAATCGCCCCTATACGCCCGATCTGACCGAACTCAGCCCCGCCCAAGCCCGAACGGATGTGCTGTCCGGCCTGACCGTGGCACTGGCTCTGGTGCCTGAAGCCGTGGCTTTTGCCTTCGTCGCAGGAGTCGATCCGCTGGTCGGCCTCTACGCGGCGTTTATCGTCGGGCTGATCACCGCTGTCTTCGGCGGGCGTCCGGGCATGATTTCGGGGGCCACTGGTGCCTTGGCAGTGGTGATGGTGTCGCTGGTGGCGGAACACGGTGTCGAATACCTGTTCGCGACAGTGGTGCTGATGGGCATACTGCAGGTCACCGCCGGCATTTTCCGCTTGGGTAAATTCATCCGGATGGTGCCGCATCCGGTGATGCTGGGCTTCGTCAACGGGCTGGCCATCGTCATCTTTCTGGCGCAACTGGAACAGTTCAAGGTCAGCGACGGCGCCGGAGGCCACGTCTGGATGTCCGGCATTACGCTGGTGATCACGCTGGCGCTGGTGGCGGGAACCATGGCCCTTATCTGGGCGACGCCGAAGCTGACAAAGTTGGTGCCCGCCCCGCTGGCCGCAATCGGCATCGTCGCCGTGTTGGTGATCGCGCTGGACATTCCGGTGCCGCGCGTCGGCGAC
>JBFFQS010000195.1:0-3730 GCA_041573315.1 Amylibacter sp.
AGACCCCAAATCAACCCATAAATAAAAGCGGCGGCGCCAACTTCTTCTTTAATTATAATAGTAACACACCTAAACATCCGAAAATCCACATGAATAATGTCGGCGCAATTGAATAACATTATATCTATATTTTATTTAAATTAAGTGATGGCCGTCACTGTACTACAATAATACTCAGCTAAGATGCGCTCATTCCAAAGTTACATTGAGGCCGCGCGCTCATCAGCCCCTCCCCAGCGCGGCCTCTTTTCTTTGCCTGAATTGTGGCGCACGGAATCTTCCAAAATCTCGCAAAGCCTATGGTCTTCTAATGCGTTTGATTTCCCAAGTCGGCGCGAGACCGGGCACAAAGAAACCCCCACCGCGGGGGACACGGTAGGGGCGTAGTCAGCAAAGCACATCTTTTGTTGCCGGATCTTATTGCGGGCTTCCCTTCAATTGATACGCCTACTCTGGACTAGGCCGGACGGACGATCGACGTGTCAAAGAATTTCGCCGGGTTGATTGCCACTGAGATCTGAACCAAATCTCCCTATCCGTACACAGGCAGTGGAGTGCGTTTGGCGGGTTAGAGGCTGCCTGACCGCCTCGGCTACGTCTGGCGTTCTTAAGGGCTCTGCGCGGTTATCGCTTGTTTTGGGCGGGGCCACGCACGCATAGACCTTCCCACGCGTGGCCCGTCTCTTTTGCCGCGGGTCAGTACTTCTTTTTCATCTGTCCTGGCGGCACGCCACCGTGTCCCGGCGGCGGGTTCAGGACCTTTTTCAATTGTCCCGGCGGGGCATGACCGACGACATGACAGGCGGAAAGCCCTGACAACATGAGCCCGGCGAAGGCGATTGCCGTGACGATTCTTTTCATAGCAGGCATCCGATTGTGGTTAGCCATGGTAATCTCCTAAACTAGCGTGTAATGCACCCGGAAAGGCAATTGAAGCAGATGGCTGTAAACGAGTCCCTAACAAATCATTTGGGATTGCTCGGATAATATTCTTTGTCAGTATCCTCCGCTGGCGTACCTGGCGGGATCGTAGCTGTCCGTGGCGATCAGGTCGTAGGCCGAACGGACAGTCGGCGATCGGGCCGTAAAAGGAAATCCCCCCCGAGCGTTAATCGGTTTTACTTTCCTCGTCCGGCGCCTTTATCTCAAGGATTTCGGCAATGTCGATCGCTTGATCTTCCAGCGACAAATCTATCTCAGACACCTCTTCGCCTCTGGCCACTTTGCTGACGAATTGGCCGAAATTTTTGGCGTGCTCTGCTTCAAAGTTTTCGGCCTGCGCAGAGAGTAACGTCCTGGCAACGTGAGCTGTGGCAAGCTGCGCTTTTTCCGGAAGGCGCGTTGGATCTTTCTTGATATTTGCCGAGCTCGCCTCGGTTTGGATTTGCTGCGGCTGCTTATCGTGCTCTTCTTTAGTTGCTGATGATGGACCGGTCGCGTTGCGCCCCCCTTGTGGGATAGCGGAATTGATCGAATGAACTTTCATTTCAATCTCCATACCTGTTGCCGCCATAAGCCAAGCACGTTTCGTGCCAAATCTCTAAAGAGCACCTGTTCGCATCCCGATGCAGCGGATCGCATTAGGGCCAGCGGCCATCTGTGCCGCGTCAACAGGCCGGACACATGGCAGCACCCAACCAGATTGCAACAACCTCAAAACTATCCTTGCCAACAGGGAGCCGTCCACACACGACCCAAGGCGGACCTTTGGCGCGATCGCCATCGAATGGGATTCGACGAGGCTAGGCAGCCGTTGGGATATCCGGCAGGCAAAGGGTGCTAGGTTGCCTTGTGGCCCATACGTGGTGCCGCTACGTTGCGCTTGGGTGGATGGTCGTAACCAATGACAACGGAGAAATCATGAAAGGAATTCGAGTTTATCGCCGTCTCATTGCATGGCCGGCAGTGGCGCTGATGCTGCTTTTTTCGCTACCTGTTAATACGGTCCAAGCGGGCATGGTATCCACAGAACGTGTCATTGAGCAGGATGCCTCGCCGGCGCAGGCCGAGCGGGTCCGAAATCGCGCGCGCGTACTTCAATTTCTCAAACGTGATGATGTACACGAACAGATGCGGTCCCTTGGCGTCGACCCGCAAGAAGCGTTGTCACGCGCGGAAGTGCTTTCGGATTCGGAAATCTCCAAAATTGCGGGAAAATTGGATGATTTGCCTGCCGGCGGCAGCGCAGTCGGCGCGATCATAGGTGCCGTCGTATTGGTTTTTGTGATTTTGTTGGTTACGGATCTCCTTTGCTGGACCAAAGTTTATCCCTTTACAAAGTGTGTCGCGAAATAGCGACCGCTAGCACCGGCCGGCCGCCGCCCTCCGCGCAGGGTATCGCATTAAAGGCAGAAGGGCATGGCGGAGGCGAGAAGTCAGAAGTAGGCTGGCAGCAATCGTCGCAGCAGACATCGTTGGTTTTTCGCGGCTCGAATACTGAGGGACTTCATGACATCAGACACCAGCACCGATTACCAAGCCGAACTAGTCGACCGTTTCTCCGATAAATACCGCTACGGCCAGACCGAGCTTTGCCAGGAGATAGAACGCAATGTATTCGGTTGCGTTTACGGGGCGACCAGTTGGACCACCCGAGACGAAGCAGATGTGGTCGCAAAAAGGCTCGGCCTTGGGCCGGACACGCGACTCCTCGATGTTGGCGCAGGCACCGGTTGGCCTAGTATTTATTGGGCCAGAGAAACCGGTTGCCAAGTGGTCTGCTTGGACCTCCCCCAGGAAGGCCTAATAGTGCTTCGCATGCGCGCCGAACAGGATGGCGTCTCTAAGCAAATCATGGCTGTGCGCGGCAATGGAGCCGCCCTTCCCTTCAGCCAAGACGGCTTCGATGCGGTATTCCACTCCGACGTCTTCTGTTGAACCCCGGCGAAACTTGCCGTGTCGCAAGAATGCCGACGGGTCATCAAGGACAATGGCGTTTATGTCTTCTCCGTTATCGCACTTCAGGAAGGCCTGTCGGCAGATGATTATAAACTCGGTCTCGATTACGGCCCGACCGACGTGGAAGCGGAAGGCGGCTACCGCGCCATGTTGGCCATGGCCGGCTGGGACATGGAAGAACGTATAGACCTGACTGAAGCGTATATCACCACCTTAAAAAAAATGCGTGCCGAAGAAGAAGCCCATTTCGACGAACTCGCCGAACTGCAAGGCAAGGAAGTCGTTGAATCCCGCATAGCAAGCCGCATCAAACGGTTGAAAGCGCTTCAGCTGGGGGTCGTAATAAGGGAGCAATATGTGGCCCGGCCCGCCTGTGAATTTAAAAATTGATCTCTACGTCGACGAAGGCATCAGTGAAGCACAAGATCGCGACAAGCCTGCTTCTGGCCATGAATTCGTGCTGCCGTCAGTTTTACCCAGACAGAAGCCCAGTCGGTTATCCTTCGATGCTGGTTTGATTGAACTCTTCCCAGTGCAGCCGACTGCGAAGCGGAGCTAGCGCACAATACAAATTTTAGTGTGTGCGTGATTAGAGGCCGAGCGCTTACCCCCATGCCGCGTTTTATCCGATCATGACGCAATTGGGATATTGCATACGTTGCACGCCGCTCCCATTAGCTGGCAATCACCACTTATTTTTTCAGGCTAACTTGTAGTCCTTGAACCGCTCCCGCAACGCCGTCTTCTGATACTTGCCGGTTGAGGTGCGGGGGATTTCGTCCAGAAACTCGACCGCATCCGGGACCCACCACTTCGCAAATTTTTCGGCGAG
>JBFFQS010000196.1:0-3661 GCA_041573315.1 Amylibacter sp.
GCACACGTTTTGCCATGCGATTCCCGATACCTGGTACCAGATGGGCGTGATCCTGTCGGCAACCGACAGCCTGAACTGGCTGGCGAAAATCACCGGCGCGAGCGCGGTGGTGCTGGCCCGCGAACTGGGGCCGCTGAAAGGCCCGTCCGACGTCCGCTTTTTGCCCTATCTGTCGGGCGAGCGCACGCCGCACAACGACAGCAAGATCCGCGGCGGTTTCGTCGGGTTGGACATCGGCCATGACCGCAAGGTGCTGACACAGGCGGTGATGGAGGGCGTGACCTTCGCGCTGCGCGACAATCTGGAGGCGCTACGCGGGACGGGGGCAAAGCTGGACCGTTTGCTGGCCATCGGCGGCGGGTCGCAGTCGCGGTTCTGGGTCGAAACCATCGCCGCGACGCTGAACCTGCCGATCGACCTGCCGGCCAGCGGCGAGTTCGGCGCGGCTTTTGGCGCCGCGCGGCTCGCACTGATCGGGGACACGGGGGCTGATCCGACTTCGGTGATGACTCCACCCGAGATTTCACAGACCATAGACCCCGACCGCGCGCTGACCGCATCCTACGAGGATGCCTATCAGAATTATCGCGCGCTCTACCCAGCCTTGAAAGGGACAGAAACATGACCACCGGATTTTTTGGCGATATTTCGAAAATCAAGTACGAGGGGCCGGACAGCGCAAATCCGCTGGCATTCCGCCACTACCAGCCTGACGAGGTCGTCATGGGCAAGCGCATGGAAGACCACCTGCGCTTTGCCGCCGCCTACTGGCACAGTTTCTGTTGGCCGGGCGGCGATCCGTTCGGCGGCCAGACCTTCGACCGGCCTTGGTTTCCGGACCGGCTGGCCGACCCGATGGCGGCGGCGAAGCTGAAGGCGGACGTCGCCTTCGAGATGTACGGGGCGCTGGGCGTGCCGTATTTCTGTTTCCACGACGCCGATGTGCGGCCGGAGGGCGAGAGTTTCGCGGAGAACACCCGCAACCTGAACGAAATCGTCGATTATTTCGGTCCGAAAATGGAGGAAACCGGCGTCGGCCTGCTATGGGGCACCGCCAACCTGTTCTCGCACCGCCGCTATATGTCGGGCGCGGCCACCAATCCCGACCCCGAGGTGTTCGCCTTTGCCGCCGCGACGGTGAAAACCTGCATGGACGCGACGCTGAAACTCGGCGGCGAAAACTATGTGCTGTGGGGCGGACGCGAGGGCTACGAGACCCTGCTGAACACGGACCTTAAACACGAGGACGACCAGATGGGCCGTTTCCTGAACCTTGTCGTGGAGTACAAGCACAAGATCGGCTTCAAGGGCACCATCCTGATCGAGCCGAAGCCGCAGGAGCCCAGCAAGCACCAATATGACTACGACGTGGCGACGGTTTACGGCTTCCTGAAGCGCCACGGGCTGGAAAACGAGATTCGCGTCAATATCGAGCAGGGCCACGCCATTTTGGCGGGCCACAGTTTCGAGCATGAAATTGCGCTGGCCCATGCGCTGGGGATTTTTGGATCGATCGACATGAACCGGAACGACTATCAGTCCGGCTGGGACACGGACCAGTTCCCGAACAATGTGCCGGAGGTGGCGCTGGCCTATTACCACATCATGCAGGGCGGCGGTTTCACGACCGGCGGCACCAATTTCGACGCCAAGCTGCGGCGACAGTCGCTGGATGCCGAGGACCTGCTGATAGCACATATCGGCGGCATGGACGTTTGTGCGCAAGGTCTGCGCGCGGCGGCGGCGATGATCGGGGACGGCACTCTGCCGGACTTCGTGACCGACCGCTATGCCGGGTGGCAGCAGGACGGTGCGCAGGCGATGCTGGCCGGAAAGCGCGGGCTGGACGAGATCGCCGCATGGGTCGAGAGCGCAGGCGTCAATCCCGCGCCCAAGTCGGGAAAACAGGAATATCTGGAAAATGTCGTGAACCGTTTCGTATCCCGGTGAACCGGGTCTCTCCCGCGGGGCTGCCTTAACCGGCGGCCCCTTTTGTTTTCCGGTCCAGCTCGGCGATTTCGGCCACGTGTTCGGCATTGTCGCGGGCGATGCTGCCGTCGGCCAAGAAGACGCTGTTCTCAAATCCGGTGCGGACCTTTCCGCCCAGACGGAAAGCCTCGGCCAGACAGGCGGTTTCGGTCTTGCCAAAGGCGCAGACGGCCCAGTCCAGATCGAGTTCAAGGGCCTGCATTCTTTCGACAAACGGCGCTATGCCTTCGGGGTCGCTGTCCTTGCCGCTGGTGTAGTGCCCGACGACGAACAATACCCAGGACCGGTCCAGAGACAGCTCAGCGGCGGTCGCCAGATCGCGCAGCAGGTCGATATCGTCGGGGGAATAACAGATGTTCTGAAGCTGGATGCCCGTGCCGTCGAGCCATTGGTAGAAGTCGATGTCCTCGGGCGTCGGTACGCGATCCGGCATCATCTCTTTCACGCCGACGGAAGCGCCCGGCGGCATGACATCGCGGACCACGGCGCGCATTTCGGCGGGGGTGTAGCGGCCGTATGCCTCGGTAGTGATCTGCAGATGCATGTCGGGCGCGGCGACTGCCATCTCTGGCAGGGCGGCGCGGTAGAGGCCCGCGTCCAGAACGTGTCTGCCGTCCCCGTCGCGGACATGGAAATGCATGGCGCCTGCTCCGGCGGCGGCGCAGGTCCGGGCGGTTTCGACCAGTTCGGCGCGGGTCACGGGGATCATCGGGTGGAAATCCTTGCCGTTTCGCGCGCCGTTTGGCGCGACCATGATGCGTGGCAGGGCGGAATGTGGTCTCATCTCGGTATCCCGGGTATTCGAAAGAGGCGTTTGCAGCATTCTATACGGCCCCGCCGGTCCGGGGCAATGACCCTGCGGAAATTGAATATCCGGCGGGCATCAGCGCCGGAAATCGACGTTGGCAACATGCCGGCAACCGCATAAGCTGACCCGAACACGAAAGCGAGCCGGCAAGGCCTCCGATGCGGCCGGTTATTTGAACAGGAATTTTGGGTCAGGACGGATTATGAGCGAATCTCTTGCAGAGCAGACCGAACCGGAAATCGACGAAATCGACGAACAGATTCTCGAAGCGCTGGAACAGAACAACGGCCCGCAGATCGCGGAGTTGCTGGAGGGTCTGACTTCCAGCGAAGCGCTGCGCGAGGTTCTGACGCTGAAGGCCGCACAGCGGGATACTCTGATGGCGCTGCTGCCAGCGGGCGCGGCGGCGGAACTGGTGGAGGAAGCCACGCCGGAGGTGGCCGTCGATCTGGTCGAACGGCTCGATCCCGCCAAGGCGGCGCTGATCATCGACGAGCTGGACTCGGATATTCAGGCCGACGTGATCGGCGAGATGGACGACGAAGAGGCCGAGGCGATCCTCGCGGCGATGGATGTCGAAGAGGCCGCCGATCTGCGGCGTCTGTCGGAATACGATCCGGACACCGCCGGCGGCCTGATGACGTCGGACGTCTTTACCTTCACCGAGGATCAGACCGTCGGCGCGGTTCTGCGAAGCCTTTCCAGCGACGACGAGGATCTGGAACGCTACAGCGGCCAGCATCCCTATATCGTCGATACAGAGGGCCGTCCGGTGGGCGTCGTGTCCCTGCGCAACCTGCTGACAGCCAAGCGCAGTTCGCAACTGCGCGACATCATGGCCACGCCGGAAACAGTCGATGTGCA
>JBFFQS010000197.1:0-3618 GCA_041573315.1 Amylibacter sp.
CATCAAGGCCAAGATGCAGCGGCTGGAACGGCTGCTGACCATGCAATACGGCCTGACCCAAGAGGCCCGCGTCGAGGCGATCCGCGGCTTTTCCGGCGATCTGGGCCTGGACGTGCGCGGGCGGCTGAACCCGCTGCTGGACACCAGGATTTTCGTCGGCGACGCGCCGCCCGACAGTGATCATCTGGCCCGCATCATCCTGCCCGGAAAATCGCGGGTGAATGACGACGGCACGGCCCGCGTCAACCATTTCGTGGACTGGTTCCGCGAGGTTCCGGCAGAGATGTCGGTGGACGAAGCCTATGAAATGCTGGCGCGCGAGGGCATGGCCCCCGAACCGGTCAGCAATGACGAAATCAAGGCGGCGCTGGTCGCCAACATGGCCGACGGCAAGGTCGGCGGTGTCGAGGTGGCGGCGCTGAACCTGCCGGAAAACCGCGCCAAGGCCTATGCCGCGCTGGTGCAGGCGGGCGTGGCGCCACATGCGGCGTCCGAAGCTGAAAAGGCCGAACGGGTGCAGGCCGCCACGTTCTATGCGCTCTATACCGAGCCGTCGATGGCGGTGGTGGAGGCCACCCGTGCGACGCTGGCCGACATCAATTTCAAGGTCAGCCTGTCACGTGCAGCCGACCTGTTCCTCGACGGGCTGTCGCTGGCCTCGATCTATTTCCTTGCCGCCATCGGTCTTGCCATCACCTTCGGCGTGATGCGGGTGATCAACATGGCGCATGGCGAGTTCATCATGATGGGCGCCTACACCGGCTATGTCGTGCAGCAGTTCATCACCAACTACACGCTGTCGATCGTGGTGGCGATCCCGGCGGCCTTCGCCGTGACCTTCGCCGCCGGCGTGGCGATGGAGCGGCTGGTGATCCGGCACTTGTACCACCGGCCACTGGAAACCCTGCTTGCGACCTTCGGCATATCCATCGCGCTGCAGCAGCTCGCCAAGAATTTTTTCGGCACGCAGGCGCGGCCCCTGACTTCGCCCGACTGGCTGGACGGGGCGCTGGTGATCAACGACGTGATCTCGATCAGCTGGATCCGGATCGCGATTTTCGGGCTGTCCGCGCTGTTCTTCCTGATGCTGATGTTCACGCTGAACAAGACCCGTCTGGGGCTGGAGACCCGCGCCGTGACGCAGAACCCGCGCATGGCGGCCTCGATGGGGATCAACACCGACCGGATCAACATGCTGACCTTCGGGCTTGGCTCCGGCATCGCCGGGATTGCGGGCGTGGCCATCGGGCTGTTCGCCAAGGTGACGTCCGAGCTGGGTTCGGACTATATCGTGCAGAGCTTCATGACCGTGGTCGTGGGAGGTGTCGGCAACCTTTGGGGCACGCTGGCCGGTGCGGTAATGATCGGGTTCTTCCAGAAATCAATCGAGTTCCTGAACCCGTCCAACACACTGGCGGCGCAGACCTACATGATCGTCTTCATCATCATCTTTATCCAGTTCAGACCGCGCGGCATCATTGCCCTGCGCGGCCGGGCGGCGGAGGCCTGACATGAACGGACCCCTGACCAAATTCCTGCTGCGCAACCCCTCGGTTCTGGTGTTCATGGGGATACTTGCCGTGTTCGTCATCGGCGTTACCGTGGCCAGCGAGGCGACCGGCTATGGCCTGATCTCGACCAGTTTCGTGAAAACGCTGGGCAAGACCCTGTGTTTCTGCCTCGTCGCCATCGCCATGGACCTCGTCTGGGGTTATTGCGGAATCCTTTCGCTGGGGCATTTCGCGTTTTTCGGGCTGGGCGGATACATGATCGGCATGTGGCTGATGTATGCCCGCACCGAGATCATCGTCGCCCGCGCGGCGGCGGAGGCGGAACTTCCACCAACCGCGCAGGAGTTGTCCGACGCCATCGGAAACCAGATATTCGGGGTGGTCGGCGGGTCCGACTTTCCGGCGATCTGGGCCTTTGCCGACATGTTCTGGGCGCAGGCCGCGATGGTCGTGCTGGTGCCGGGGTTGCTGGCGCTGGTGTTCGGCTGGCTGGCGTTCCGCAGCCGCGTGACGGGCGTCTACCTGTCGATCCTGACGCAGGCGATGACGTTGGCGCTGGCGCTTTATCTGTTCCAGAACGACAGCGGGCTGCGCGGTAACAACGGCCTATCGGGGCTGCAAAACCTGCCCGGACTGGAAAGCGTTTCGCAGGACAGTATTTCGCTGTGGTTCTTCTGGGCCTCGGCCGCGGCGCTGGCGCTGGGGTATCTGGTGGTCAAGCTGATCGTCGAGAGCAAGCTCGGCAACGTCATTCGCGGCATTCGCGACGACGAAAGCCGCGTCCGGTTCCTGGGCTATAACGTAGAGGCCTACAAGCTGTTCGTTTTCGTGCTGACCGCGATCATCGCCGCCATCGCGGGGGCGCTGTATTATCCGCAGGCTGGGATCATCAATCCCGCCGAACTGGCGCCGATCGCGTCCATCTATCTGGCGGTCTGGGTCGCCATCGGCGGACGCGGGCGGATATATGGCGCGGTCATCGGCGCGGCCTTCGTCTCGCTGCTGTCGAGCTGGTTCACCGGCGGGCAGGTTCCCAACGTTCCGCTGGGCTTCTATACCGTGAAATGGGTCGACTGGTGGCTGATCCTTCTGGGTCTGAGCTTCGTCCTCGTCACGCTCTATGCGCCGAAGGGCATCGGCGGGCTGATCGACAAGCTGACCAAAGGGGAGGCCAAGTCATGAGCGGCATGCTGCTGGAAGTGAATGGTATTTCCGTGTCTTTCGACGGGTTCAAGGCGATCAATAACCTGAGCTTCAACATCGGGCCGGCAGAGCTTCGCGCCATCATCGGGCCCAACGGCGCGGGCAAGACGACTTTCATGGACATCGTCACCGGCAAGACGCGGCCCGACGCGGGCGACGTGATCTGGGGCGACAAGAACATCTCGCTGCTCAAGAAATCCGAGTCTGACATCGCGCGGCTGGGCATAGGGCGCAAGTTCCAGAAGCCGACCGTGTTCGAGGATCAGAGCGTGCGCGACAACCTGACCATGGCGCTCAAGAACCGGCGCAGCCCGTTCAGCGTGCTGTTCTACAAGGCCAACAAGCCGGATATCGACAAGGTCGAGGAAATCGCCGGCGAGATCGGTCTGGCGGTGCAACTGGACAACCGCGCCGGAGACCTGAGCCACGGACAGAAGCAATGGCTGGAAATCGGCATGCTGCTGGCGCAGGACCCGCAACTGTTGCTGGTTGACGAACCGGCGGCGGGGATGACCGGGCCGGAGCGCGACCATACCGTCAAATTGCTGCGCGAAATGTCGAAGACCCGCGCTGTCGTCGTGGTGGAACACGACATGGAGTTTATCCGCAATCTGGACTGCAAGGTAACGGTGCTGCACGAGGGCTCGGTTCTGGCCGAGGGCAGCATCGACAAGGTCACCGAAAACAAGGACGTCATCGACGTCTACCTGGGGCGCTGAACATGCTGGAACTGAAAGACATCACCCTGCATTACGGAGCCTCGAAAATCCTGCACGGCGTCGACATGACGGCCGAGGTTGGGCAGATCTGTTGCCTGATGGGCTCGAACGGGGTTGGGAAGACGTCGCTGCTCAAGGTCATGGCGGGGGCGCATCCGTCCTCGGGCGGCAGCTACAGTCTCGAC
>JBFFQS010000198.1:0-3562 GCA_041573315.1 Amylibacter sp.
TCGCTCTATCCCGACCTGCAAAAGGTCGCGCGGACCGAGGGCGACGCGGTGATTTATATCGGCAACGGCCATGCGGCGTGGGAGGCCGCCCTCTGCAATACCATGTCGCGCGGCGACCGCGTTCTGGTCCTGTCAACAGGCCTGTTCGCGCTTGGCTGGGCCGATATGGCCCGAGGTTTGGGGCTGGATGTGCAGATAGAGGAATTCGGAACGGACACGGACGCCGATCCGGCACGGGTAGAGCAGATTTTGCGCGAGGATCGCGCGCACCGGGTCAAGGCGGTCCTGACCGTGCAGACCGACACCGCGTCATCGGTGAAAAACGACCTGCCCAAAATCCGGCAGGCCATCGACGCCGCCGGTCACCCCGCCCTTTTCATGGTGGACTGCATCGCTTCGCTGGCCTGCGATCACTACGAAATGGACGGCTGGGGCGTCGATGTCACTGTCTCGGCTTGTCAGAAGGGGCTGATGACGCCCGCCGGCATATCGTTCCTGTTCTTCAACAAGAAAGCCGACAGCGCGCGCGACAGCGCCGGTCTGGTAACGTCCTACTGGGACTGGCGCCCGCGCGCCGCCGCAAAGATATTCAGCCACCGTTTTGCCGGCACCGCGCCGACGCAGCACCTTTTCGGGCTGCGCGTAGCGCTCGACATTCTGCTTTACGAAGAGGGGCTGGAGGCCGTCTGGAACCGCCATACCCTTTTTGCCCGCGCCGTCTGGGCCGCTGTTGACGCTTGGGGCTCCGGCGGGAAGATGCGCCTGAACATCCGGGACACGTCCAAGAGGTCATCCGCCGTCACCACGATCTGGACCGGAGAGGACGAGGCGAAGCGCCTGCGGGCATGGACTGAGCAAGAGGCCGGTTTGACGCTGGGCCTCGGCCTGTTGCTGCGCAAGGGCGAGAATGCCGACCGTGGCGACTTGTTCCGCATAGGCCATATGGGGCATCTGAACATTGTGATGATGATGGCGACGCTGGGCACCATTGACGCCGGACTGAAATCCCTTGGGATTCCCCACGGCGACGGCGGCGTGACTGCGGCAAGCAGGGTTATCGCGGAATACGAACGCTAGCGGTCAGCTTCGGCCAGCGCCTCGGGCAGCACCTTTTCCAGCAGATCCAAATCCCGCAGCAAGCCGGCCGAGACGCGGATACACCGGTCAAGCGGCGCGACGAAGGGCATCCGGACAAAAACGTCGCGGTCAAGCAATCCCTGCAAAACGCGCCTTGCAAAAGCCCCGTCGCGACCGCAATCCACGGCCACGAAGTTGGTCGCCGACGGCAGTGAGCTTATCCCGTTGGCCAAAGCGATAGCGGCGATCCGGTCCCGCGCCGCGGCCACTTTTGCCAGCGTGTCGCGCAGGTATTCCTGATCCTGCAGTGCCGCCAGCGCACCCGCCTGAGCCATTAGGTTCATGCCAAAATGATTGCGGATCTTGTTGAAGGCGGAAATCACTTCCGGGTGGCCTATGGCATAGCCGACACGCGCGCCGGCCAGTCCGTAAGCCTTGGAAAAGGTCCGCATCCGGATGACCCGCTTGTCGGAGGTATCCAGCGCCGGCGCCGTGTTTTCCGGCGCGAACTCGATATAGGCCTCATCCAGCACCATCAGGCTTCCGTCCGGCACCGCGTCGATCATGGCCTGCACCGCCTGCGCGGGCAGAACCGTTCCCATCGGGTTGTCGGGATTCGCCAGATAAATCAGCTTTGGCCGCAGTATCCGAGACAAATCGATCAGCCCGTCCGGGTCCTCGTGATCGTTGCGGTAAGGCACCGTGTGCAGGTCGCCGCCAAATCCGGCCACGTGGAAATTGAAGGTTGGATAAGCGCCCAGCGAGGTAACAACCGCATCGCCCTGAGCCACGAACATCCGCACAAGGTAGCCCAGCAGACCGTCGACCCCCTCACCGACAACGATATTTTCGACTGAAATGCCGTGATGCGCCGCCAGAGCCTGCCTCAGATCATAGCTTTCTGAGTCGCCGTATTTCCAGACTTCCGGCGCGGCAACGGCCATTGCCTGCAAGGCCTTGGGCGACGGGCCGAAGACGTTTTCGTTGGCTCCGATACGGGCAGCGTAAGGCTCGCCGCGCGCCCGTTCCTGAGTTTCGGCCCCGACAAAGGGAACCGTCGATGGCAAGCCCGCGACCAGATCGGTGAAGCGGATGTTGTGCTCGGATTTTTCGGTCATAGGTCGTCCCATGCAAGTCGCCCCCACCAATCCGAAGAAACGCGCGCTTGTCAAGGTCGCCGCAGATCAACCCGCCTGCGCGAAAACAGCAGGGTCTTGGCCGCCAGCAGAGCGCCCCCGGTGACCAGCAGGCAAGCCAGCCCGATCCGCCAGCTTGGCTGTGCGAAACCGGTCGCAACCAGAACCAGCGTCGACAGCACCGGCGCGGCGTAGCTGGCCGCGCCAAGAACCTGAATGTCGCCGTTCTTAAGGCCGTAGTCCCAAGTGAAAAACGCAATTCCCAGCGGCCCGACCCCCAGCCCCAGCACCGCGAGCCACTGCGTCGCGCCTTGCGGCCAGACGGTCACCTCGAACATCAGGTGACAGAGGACCGAGAGGATCGCGGTCGCGATGCAAAACCCGGTCACGACATCCGTCGGGATACGGGCAAAGCTCCGCGATAGCACAGAGTAACCCGACCAGATCAGGGCGCAGAGCAGCGCCATGGAATAACCGAAGACATATTCGGCCCGCACCGACAGCCCGCCGGCCTCGGTGACGATCAGCGCCGCGCCGGCAAAACCGAGCAAAGCCCCCGCGATGTGATGCCAGCCCAGACGTTCGGACGGCAACAGGGCCGAGAACAGCACGATCAGCAACGGCCAGAGATAGGCGATCAGCCCTGCCTCGACCGCCGGAGCGTTGCGCAGGGCGGTGAAATAGAAGAAATGGTAACCGAACAGGCCACCGACACCGACAAGCCAGACCACCGGCGGCTGCTTCAATCGCCGGATACGCTCCGGCCGCCCGATCCAGCTGGCCATGCCGACCAAAGACCCGACGGCAAAGGCCATCGCGTTCAACTGGAATGGCGGGACCTTCCCGCTGGCCGCTGTGAACAGGGCAAGCAGCGCCCAGAGCAGGACAGCCACAAAACCTATGGCGGTGGCGGTGGGTTTGGACACCTGGCAATCCCCTCCTATTACTACGTCGCACCGATGGCTATGCAATGTCTCTTAAGAAGTAAAGCATCCTGGCACTTTCAGCCCGCCCCATCGGCACTTTCCACAGCCCGAAAGCAAGCCGAATCAACCTGAAAACCGGTGATACTTGCGCCGTTTGCAAAGGACATCAACGCCTGATGCCGTCAGCCGCCGTTCACCTGCGGAATACCCGCCAACCGTCCTGCGCATAGGTGATCGCGCGCGGCGGCTAATCATCGCCCCGCATCGGGTTGAAAAACCATAAAAATGCAAGATCAGGCCTGAAAACGCTGCAAAAGCCGGGGCGGCGGCCGTCGCCGGTGCGCCGCTCAAAATGCTTGATTTGTGCATGAACCGGAGTAAGCAGCACCGAAATCGGCGGACTTATCCACAGGTTCATCCACA
>JBFFQS010000199.1:0-3556 GCA_041573315.1 Amylibacter sp.
CCTGTACTGCTTTAACGGCATGACGTTTTGTCCTCTTTCTATGTCGCGGTGCATTGCGCCCCTTGGGTGAAAGAACTATAGCTTGCGCCCAATTCTATCCAGACGCCAATTGGAGAAAACATGTCGAACGCTCAGCTAGAGGCCGCCATCGAGGCCGCGTGGGATGCCCGCGATAAAATCACACCATCCACAACGGGCGAGACCCGCGACGCCATCGAGGCAACGCTGGACGCGCTTGACAGCGGATCGCTGCGGGTAGCGGAGCGCGGCGCGGACGGAAACTGGTCCGTAAACCAGTGGGCCAAGAAAGCCGTGCTGCTGGGCTTCCGGCTGAAAGACATGGAGGCTCAGTCCGGCGGCCCGCAGGGCACCGGATGGTGGGACAAGGTAGATAGCAAGTTCAAGGGCTGGGACGACGCCAAATGGCGCGAGGCCGGTTTCCGCGCCGTGCCGAACTGCGTCGTGCGCAAGTCGGCCTATATCGCGCCCGGCGCCGTTCTGATGCCCTCCTTCGTCAACCTCGGCGCCTATGTCGGCGAAGGCACGATGGTCGATACCTGGGTAACGGTCGGCAGCTGCGCCCAGATCGGCAAGAACGTCCACCTGTCCGGCGGCGTCGGCATCGGCGGCGTGCTGGAGCCGATGCAGGCCGGTCCGACCATCATCGAGGACAACTGCTTCATCGGCGCGCGCTCCGAGGTCGTCGAGGGCTGCATCGTCCGCGAAGGATCAGTTCTGGGCATGGGCGTGTTCATCGGCCAATCGACCAAGATATTTGACCGCGAAACCGGTGAGGTCACCTATGGTGAAGTTCCTGCCGGTTCTGTGGTTGTGTCGGGATCGCTGCCGTCCAAGGGCGGCGTGAACCTGTATTGCGCGGTGATCGTGAAAAAAGTCGACGCCAAGACACGGTCGAAGACCTCGATTAACGAGCTGTTGCGGGACTGATAACAGCGACGGATTTCTGAAAGGGCGCGGCTGGTATTCCGGCGGCGCCCTTTTATAGTCGGGCCATGAGCGTCCTTGTCGATTTCAGAACCCTGCAAGCCATCAGCGACCTTCAGGCGCTGGCAAGGGATGTCTTGAACCGGTCTGGCGACACACTCGATTTTTCGGTTCACGAACGGACCGCTCTCTACAAGCTGGTGACGGACGAACGCTGCGCATTCGGCAGCGACGCGAGCATCGGGCTCTGGCCGCGCCTGCGGGAAATGGCAGGGGATAAGACTACGGCCGATGCCGCCTGCTCATTGTCAAATGGCGTCCTGATGGCGAACGCCCTGCAGGGCGGCGATCTGCCGGAGACAGCGGGACGCCTCTGGTCGGAGTCGGTGGACCGGATGCGCAAACTTCGCAGTTGCTGGCGCGGACCTCTGGCGCGGGCAGCACTCTGCACCGCTGACAGGCACAGGTTTGACGGGACCGACACCCCTACGGAGGATGAACGGATTTCCGTCGATGCAACTTCGATCAGCGAGCGGCTATTGGATATCGCCCGGTCGGCAACCGAAGAGGAAATCCTGCACATCGCCCGCGCCGACTACGGCTGCGGCTATGACCGGCACCTGTCCGAGTTGCGCAAGGTGATCCGGGATCAGGCCTGTGTGTTTACCGAAACCCAGGGCTGGTATCCGTCAGAGGTCGTGGAACTGGTCTCGCATGTCCCCACCGAACCGGGCTTCGCAGTCGCCACCGCGATTTTGTTGAACCACTGTATCCACGAGGGCGACCTGCAAGGCAGCACCGATTTCAGGTGGGAGAACAATGCGGACGCCTACATCGCTATGCCGCAATCCCTGCGGGACCCCATCCTGGCCGGATTCCGCGCGATCTATGAGGCGGACCAAGGCTGGTCGCCCTATTATTCCGCCCTGTTCGATCCCCGGGACAACCGTGCCATTCTGCTGCCCCAGCCAGCCCCGGAGTTGACGCGGATGTGACCATTCATCAGCGGATATGATTTGAATTTGTCGGGTCATCGGGACAAGTTCGTCCAATGGAAGTGATTTTCGCTTATATCGCAGGGCTGCTGACCCTGATTAACCCCTGCATCCTGCCGGTTCTGCCGATCGTTCTGGTCTCTGCCCTGAACGCGGACCGTCGCGGTCCGCTGGCGCTTGCGGCGGGGATGAGCCTGTCGTTTGTCGTCTTCGGCGTGTTGGTCACTGCCTTCGGCGCCGCGATCGGGCTGACCCAGTACCTGTTGTCCCAGATCGGCGCGGCCATGATGGTGGCCTTCGGTCTCGTCCTGCTCGTACCGGCATTTTCGCAGCGTTTCGAACTTGCGGCGGCGGGCTTGTCATCTACTGCGGACCGGCGCATAGACCGGTTCAGCCCATCCGGTTTGCGCGGCCAGTTTCTCGGCGGGGCCTTGCTGGGGGCGGTCTGGTCGCCCTGTATCGGGCCAACGCTTGGCGGGGCGATCGCACTGGCGTCTCAGGGGCAGAATCTGGTCTGGGTCACGCTGATCATGGCCAGCTTCGCAATGGGTGTTTCAACGTTGATCCTCGCCTTGGGGTTCAGCGCCCGGGAGACGATCCGGTCGCGAATCGGTCGTCTGCGGCGCATTTCGGAGAAATCGAAACCGATAATGGGCGCAGTCTTCATCGGAATTGGCCTGATGATCGTGACGGGCGCCAATCACCTGATCGACGGCTGGCTTCTGGATGCCCTGCCGGTCTGGATTCAGGATCTTTCAGTAGCGCTGTAACAGCAAAAGGAGCAATTCATGTACCGCCGCACATTCCTCGCGATTTCGACAGCAACGCTTCTGTCCGCCCCGGTTTCGGCCGGCGAAGATCTGGTGACCTACGAACCCGGGGTCATCCAGTCCGCGTTGGATGACGGCAAGACCGTGTTCGTCGATTATTTCGCCCCATGGTGCTCAACCTGCCGGACGCAAGAGCGCCGCGTGCAGGAATTGCGCGACGAGAACCCGGAATATGACCGAAACCTCTTTTTTGTCCGTGTCGACTGGGATACCTACCGGACCCACAAGGTGGTAACCGCGCGCGCCATACCGCGTCGTTCGACCTTGCTGGTGCTGCGCGGGAAAGAGGAACTCGGACGTATCGTGGCCGGCACGAGCAAGGCCGAGATCAAGGCTCTGCTGGACGCAGGACTGAGTCCGGAGGGATGAAGAACGGCAGTTTTGCCTGCGGTCGATCGCGACATTTATGTTTGCGTTAATCACAAAGTAATAGTCAAATCATTGAAATTGCCGCAAGAATGTGTGAACGTGATGCGGGGAAATTTGGATTCGATGTATTTGACATGAACGTTAGACCTTCAACAGGCGTTGCGCGGCCGATGTCCGCTGCATAAATCGGCGCGGATGATCAGGGCGTTGTCGATATCGGAGACTTGCTCCGAATCCTCTGGCGCGGCAAGTACAACATTGTGGTCGGTGCGATCGCCAGCCTTTTTTTTTGGCGGTTGGTTCGGCGCGAACAAAGTTGCTCCACCCAACACTCCCAGTGCCGTTGTCGTCAAAAGCTCGGAAGGCAGTCCGATGTCCTCGCTGGGGCTGGATTTCAACCTGGGGGCAACCGGGTTC
>JBFFQS010000200.1:0-3507 GCA_041573315.1 Amylibacter sp.
ATCCCCATACCTCGCCTGAATAACATGCAGCTTGAACATGATCCCTCCCCGATCTCAGCCGCGCCGGTGCCGCGCCCGAAACTCAACGATACCGAAAGCGACCATACCTGCCAACATGAATCCCGCCAGCAGGCGCAGGCTTCCGGCGGTCCCAAGGGCCCCGAGCAGGGCCACGCTTACCAAAAGCGCCGCAATCGCGCCCAACCGTTCGGTCACCCGCAGCATGTCGATGCCCGGTCCGGGCCCACCTGTCAGCCGCAATGCGTAGGTATAAAGGGGGGTTCGTATCAGGATTTCGCCGATGCCCACCCCGGCGACCGCCAGAACGATGCTCCAGTAACCGCCGATCGCCGCGGGCACGAACAGCGCCATGCCCGACACACAGCCCCCGACCAGCATCAGGGGCACCGGTCCGGGCCGACCGTCGGTCATGCGCGCGACGTGCGGTCCGAGGAACAGGGTCGCGGCGTAGTAAAGCAGCAGGACCCGCACGATTTCGGCCGGTCCAACGCCGAGGTCCGAGAGCATCAGCGGCGTGAGATACCAAATGTAGATCACCATCACCGCGTTCATCGGCACGGCGATGCCGGCGAGCAGCGTCAGGTAACGCAGGCCGAACCAGCGTTTAAGCGCCCCCACGTTCGCGCGCGTGGTGGCACCGAGCACGGCGTGGTCGCCTGCCCGGCCCGACATCGAGGTCAGCCCCAAGATCTGGGAAACCGCCGCCATGGCGGCCCCGACTAAGAACGCCGCCGGAAAACCGAACCGGCCGGCGAGCAAACCGCCAAGGACAGAGCCGAACAGAAGTCCGCCGGTGATGACCGCGACGAAGGATCCGACCGCAGCGCCGCTGCGGTCCAGCCCGGCGGCGCGGATCGCATATTCCTGCCCGGCGATGGTCGCAGCGGCGTAAAAACCGGCCATCGCGCAGTGCCAAAGAGAAATCGCCAGCACGCCGTCGCTCACCCCCACGCCGATCAGCGCCAGCGCGGCGCCCGGGACCGAGACCGCATAGAGCCGCCGCGCACCAACAGCCCGCACCAGCGCGCCGCCGAAGGGCGAGATCGCAGCGATGGCGGCGAGGTAAAAGACGATCGGCAGAGCGGCCGCGAGATCCGGCGTCAGCCAGTCCGGCCGGGCGGCGGCTTCGGCATAGATCGGCAGAAATGAGACCGATATTTCGGTCGCGGCGGAAAACAGGAACAGCGCAATGCGTATGTCGTTGAAATCCGAGAACCGCAGGCGGACAGGACCGGCCGCGCCCGCGAAGCTTCCGGACACCGCGCTTCGCGCCGCATCCGGCAAACGGTGGAACCGGGTCGCCAGGTCAACCGCATGGTCGTTCAGCCGAGCGGCGGTTCTGCGAAGCCCCAGGAGTCCTGTCGGCCGGATGATATGCACAAAGACGCCGCCGCGCTGTTCGTTCAGAAGGTATTCGATCCGCTCCAGCGGCTTCAAGACGGACGCGACCACGACGGCCAGGATCAGTTCCATTGCGATCACGACGGCGATCAGCACCAAGACGCCGATATCGAGAAATACGTCGCGAAGGCGTGTCTCTACAAAGGTGGGGCTGATCTCCACGACAATTTTTCCGGCTATCTGGTTCCCTCGCAGGATCGGCAGTTCGAATAGATTGCCTCCGCCTCTTGCGATCAGTTTTATGGCGGCGTCCATAGCCCTTGTCTCGCGCTCCGGGCGCTCGGCGTCGGCGACGAGCCGGCCATCTGCGTCGTTGACTGCGATACGGTCTATCTCACCGAAGTCCTGGAGCGTGTCGGCAAGGTAGGCGTCAAGGCCTCCGATCGCGTCGATCGGGATACCGACTTCCAGTGCACGCTGCACTTCGAATTGGATCACCGACGTGATGAGCTGCACTCGTTTTTGAAGCTCGGGCGCGACTGCGCGTTCGAAGGCTGCGTTGGCGGCAATTCCGACAGCGATCACCGCGCATGCAATCATTCCGGTCAAGAGGAGAATCAACCGGCGCCGTAGAGCCTGCTGGTCAAAGTCAGATCCACGGGTTGCTTTGGTTTCGGCCATTACAACTCGCCCCGCGAAACTGGCGTCAGCTTCGACAATTGCTTCCCGGTCCTGCGATATGTTGCCTCTGCTTCCGGCAACAACTGATGCAAAGAGCCGGCCTCCGTCTCGTCGCCGTGCCCTGCATCCGTTCCACCGGCCGCGCTGCGCCAGGCACCGCGCTCGAACTCTGATATTTCATTCTCGATGCGTTGGAACTTGTGGAACAGGCGGCGGAGCGTGACCCGCAAGAGCGCCGCCGCGACAACTGCAACGCCAATGAGCCCGCCGAGCGCGGCGAAACCGAGTTCCGCCGCCATCGCCCGCACCTGGGTCAGATGTCCGGTTGTCGGGTAGACGATCATGACGCCGCCGGCGATGCTTCCACTTATGTCCAGAATATTGACACCGCTGATGAATGTGGTTCCAGTCATTAGCTGCCATCGGCGGTTGTCGGAGTTGCGAAGCGCATTTATTGCCTGTGGCGGTATGCTTTCAGGGGCAGGTGTGGCTGTGGAATGCACGACGTCGCCCTTGGCGTCGAAGACATGCACGGCCAGTATTTGACGATCCGTCTGCCGGGCCCGTTCCAGTAGAGCAGTCGCGTTTCGGACGGCGGAAAGCGGAACACCGATTTTTGCGGGTGCGTGGAAGGGTTCCGCGGTTCGGTCCGCGAGGACTGCAAGACGTTCACTTGTCAGACCGGAGTTTATATTCTGAAACTGCAGCGTTGCCAGCAGGACAAACAATGCCAGCACCACGAGAGTAACAAGGATGACGGCGATCCAGATGCGCCAAAAGAACTCAGTCATCTCTGCCTTCGCACTTGCGCCTCCAGAATTGCCCATCCGCACCTTGGCGGTCCGGTATGTCGCAAGTCAAGGACGGTTTGGTGGCCGGGCGCCATTCTGACCGTCCTGATATTCTCCATCGCCAAGATTAATCCTTGGGAACCTGAAGTTGGTGCCTTTGCCCGATGTGGCTACCAATTGGAGGTGCATAGGTTAGCACCCTGCAGGCGGTTTGACCTGCATGCAGGATGCCGAACTTGGCGCTCAGTGTTTGCAGTCCTCTTTTGGCGCCCCGCTACACGACCTAACACGAACGGCAGCTTTGTACGCATAGCGGACATTCAATTCTGGGCAAACAATGGCAAGGTAGGTAGGAAGCGGATTTGCAGTGTCACCATCAGGCGGATTTTCTGGTGGATGGTTTTGAAATATCGGTACCGGAGGTGCACTCGACGGCGCTCGCGGGATTCAATCCGGGCTGCGTTCTTTGTGCTGCCGCCCAAATTGCTGTATTGTCAGATCGATCTGGACAGGAGCCACGCGGCGAGTCGCCGCGCTTCGCAGATCAAAGAGCGCATCATACCAGACGCTGAAATTGCAGCATGGTCGGCAGAGCTCCAACAAGCATCGAAAATCAAATTTAGAGAGGAAAAGCAAATGTCACTTTTTGAAAAAATGGAAGCCGCAGTAAAAA
>JBFFQS010000201.1:0-3485 GCA_041573315.1 Amylibacter sp.
CTATGACAGCGACGAGGGCAGGGCGCTCTGCGGTACGCTGACCGCGATCATGACCGGCGTGTCCTATGCAACCTCGGCCGAAATGGCCAAGGAGCTCGGCCCGTTCCCGGGCTACGAGAAAAATGCCCAGCACATGCTGCGTGTCATGCGCAACCACAAGCGCGCCGCTTTCGGCAAGAAAGCGGGTTACGAGGGGCTCGAAGTCAAACCGGTTCCGCTGGACCACAAGAACTGCCCTGACAAGGACCTGTCCGAACTGGCCCGCAACGCCTGGGATGACGCGGTCAAGCTGGGTGAAGAGCATGGCTATCGCAATGCACAGGTCTCGGTGATCGCGCCGACCGGCACCATCGGTCTGGTCATGGATTGCGACACGACCGGCATCGAGCCCGACTTCGCGCTGGTGAAATTCAAGAAACTGGCCGGTGGCGGTTACTTCAAGATCATCAACCAGTCGGTTCCGGCGGCTCTGGCCAAACTGGGCTACTCCTCTTCGGAAAGCGAAGAGATCATTTCCTATGCGGTCGGTCACGGCACCATGGGCAATGCGCCTGACATCAACCATACAACGCTGACCGGCCACGGCTTCGGCAAGGCCGAGATCGACAAGATCGAAGCCGCCCTGCCGACCGCCTTCGACATCCGCTTCGTGTTCAACCAGTGGACGCTGGGCGAAGAGTTCTGCAAGGGCACGCTGGGCATTCCGGACGCGCAATTGAACGACCCCGGTTTCGATCTGTTGCGGCATCTTGGGTTCTCCAAGGCCCAGATAGAGGCGGCCAATAACCACGTTTGCGGCACCATGACGCTGGAAGGCGCCCCGCACCTGAAGGACGAGCACCTCAGCGTGTTCGACTGCGCCAACGCCTGTGGCCGCATCGGCAAACGCTACCTGTCGGTGAAAAGCCACATCACCATGATGGCGGCCGCCCAATCCTTTATCTCGGGCGCGATTTCCAAGACCATCAACATGCCGAACGACGCCACCATCGAGGATTGTCAGGACGCCTATGAGTTGAGCTGGTCGCTGGGCGTGAAAGCCAACGCGCTGTACCGCGACGGTTCCAAGCTCTCGCAACCTCTGTCATCGGCGCTGATCGATGATGAAGAGGAAGATTTGGAAGAGGCGCTGATGGAGGCTCCCGCCGGTGAGCGCGCAACCATACTGGCCGAGAAAATCGTCGAGAAGGTGATCATCAAGGAGATCGAGCGTACCAACCGCCAGAAACTCCCCGAGCGCCGCAAGGGCTATACCCAGAAAGCGATCGTCGGCGGCCACAAGGTCTATCTGAGAACCGGTGAGTATGAGGACGGCAAGATCGGCGAGATCTTCATCGACATGCACAAGGAAGGTGCCGGCTTCCGCGCCATGATGAACAACTTCGCCATCGCGGTGTCGGTCGGTCTGCAATATGGCGTGCCGCTGGAGGAGTTCGTTGATGCTTTCACCTTCACCCGGTTCGAGCCGGCCGGCATGGTGCAAGGCAACGACAGCATCAAGAACGCAACGTCGATCCTCGACTACATCTTCCGCGAACTGGCGGTGTCCTACCTCGACCGCAGCGACCTGGCGCATGTCAAGCCGGAGGGCGAGAGCTTCGACGATCTGGGAGAGGGCGTCGACGAGGGCCAGAGCAACATCAGGGCGGCGAGCGATAGTTCGATCGCGATGATCCGTCAGGTCTCCTCGACCGGCTATCTGCGCAAGCGCCTGCCACAGGAACTGATGGTTCTGCAGGGCGGCAACGCGCAGCTGTTCGACACCGGCGCTCAGGCGATGACCGGCACTGACGGTGCGATTGCGGCTGCGGTCAGCACGACAACAGCCGTCAATGTTCAGCTGGATGCAAGGGCCAAGGCCAAGATGCAAGGCTACGAGGGCGACGCCTGCGGGGATTGCGGCAACTACACGCTGGTGCGTAACGGCACCTGCATGAAGTGCAATACCTGCGGGGCGACCAGCGGATGTAGTTAAGGGTTTTCAAGGGGCGGGTGCGCTCGCCCCACCGTTTTCAGGACACAGGCAACAAACCGAGCAGTTTCAAACCAGAGCCTGAAAACAAAACTCAGGGGGGAGATTATCCCCCCTTTCTTTTTGCCGTGAAGCTGCCGGACACCACGAGGACGAACAGCCCGGCCAGGCTGATGCCTGACATGACAAGCGTTGCCTGAGAAAACCCGATCAGGTCTGAGAGGGCGCCGATTACCAGCGAACCGAGAGCTGCTCCGCCAAGGCCGACGACAATCCAGATACTCATGACGCGCCCGCGCAGATCGTCCGGCAGATCCGACTGGATCGCGGTCTGCAGGCTGACGCCCAGTGTTGTCGATGTGAACCCGAGAACGGCGGCCGAGAGCAGGACCATGCCCCAGATATCAAAATTTCCAAAAGCGGCGACCGCCAGCACACCCAGTGCGGTCGAGGCAAGCGTGACGACCGAAACACCCCTGCCATCCGCCCGCCCAAGCGCCTTTATCAGCGCCGCGATCAAGGCGCCGGCGCCAATGGCGGATCCAAGCTCGCCTACGCCGGTCGGTCCCCGGCCGAACTGGCCGTCCGCGACGACGGGCAGAACTTCCATCACTCCGCGGATGGCCAGCGCGAAGAGAAACGACAGGAACAAGACGGCGCGCATGTCCGCCTTGTGCCAGAGATACGCCAGCCCATGCCAGAAAGCCGAAGAAAACGAAACTCCGCCGCCGTGATCTCGCGTGTCGCGCGGGTCCAGAAAGCCGATGATGATGAAATTCGGGACATAGAGCAGCACCGCGACAACAAGAGTTGGCATGATGCCCGCATGCTCGATGGAAAATCCGGCGAAGATCGGCGCCACGATGCGGGCGAGATTGAAATTCAGAGAGGTCAGTGCGACGACCGAGGCGACGTGCCCCCGCTCGACCAGTCGCGGCCCCATGGAAAGACGGACAGGATGATGCGCGGACTTGACGATGCCCAGAGCCACCGCGATCACCGACAGCCAGACCGGGTTCGTGGCTCCGTTCGCCTGAACGGCGAATAGCGTCAGCGCGCAAAGAACCATTCCGAGATTGGTGCCATATGCGGCGACACGGATATTCATGCGATCCACCGCAACGCCGAAAAAAGGACCGGACAGAACCGTCGGGAAAAGGGCAAACGCCCCGATCATCCCAACGAAGCTGGCCGAGCCGGTCACATCCCATGCCAGCCAGATAATGAGGATCTGCAATATCCACATCCCGTTCACCGCAGCGACGTTGCCACAGTAATACAGGCGGAATGCCGAAGAGCGCAGCGCGATCAGGTTCATGGAATCCTTCTATGACAGGTTTTCAAAATGTCCAAGCTTCGAAAATTGCCATCTTGCACAGCCGTTTTCCGCAGGATAGATAGAGCGCGTCGCCGCTGTAGCTCAGCTGGTAGAGCACGTCATTCGTAATGATGGGGTCGGAGGTTCGAGTCCTCTCAGCGGCACCAGTTATTTTGATAATTTTATTTATTAACA
>JBFFQS010000202.1:0-3477 GCA_041573315.1 Amylibacter sp.
ATTCTTTTCCTTCGTTGCCTTGGTGATCTTCTTTTTCACAAGTTTTTCCAAGGCCTTGCGGTCGTTGCCGACATGTTCATAATCGTATGTGAGATCGACGGCTTCACCAAGCAGACCGACATCCGCGCCGCGCAGCCACGCCTTGCGGATACGTGCGTTCAGGACCGGAGCCTCGGCGCGCGGGTTCGTGCCGATCAACTGGATCATCTCGGCGCTGTCGATATCCTCGATCCGGGCGGTGCCGACATAGGCAGACCGGTTGCCCGAAGGCAACTTGGCGCCGTCCACGCGGCACTCGACGTTGCCGCCCAGTCCGGTGACCAGTTCTTTCAGCGCGAACATCGCTTCGGTCGGAGCAAGGTCTCCGGCGATCGCCGCGACCTTCTTGCCCTTCACGGCCTTGGCGACCGCCTTGAAGGCCTCGTCCCATGTTGCCGGTTTCAGCTTGCCGCCCATGCGGACATAAGGCTGATCCAGACGTTGGCGGCGCAGGCCGTCCCAGACGAAGCGGGTCTTGTCGGAAATCCATTCCTCGTTCACGCCGTCATGGTTGCGCGGCAAGATACGCATCACTTCGCGGCCTTTGGTGTCCACGCGGATGTTCGAGCCCAGCGCGTCCATCACGTCGATGGATTCGGTCTTTTTCAATTCCCACGGCCGCGCCGTAAAGGCGTAGGGCTTGGAGGTCAGCGCGCCGACGGGGCACAAGTCGATAATGTTGCCCTGCAACTCGCTGTCGAGAGTCTGGTTCAGGTAGGACGTGATCTCGGCATCCTCGCCACGCCCGGTCTGGCCCATCTGGGTGATACCGGCAACCTCTGTCGTAAAGCGAACGCAGCGGGTGCAGGAGATGCAACGCGTCATCTGGGTGCCGACAAGCGGGCCGAGGTTCAGGTCGTCCACCGCACGCTTCGGTTCGCGGTAGCGCGAGAAATCGACGCCGTAGGCCATGGCCTGATCCTGCAGGTCGCACTCGCCGCCCTGATCGCAGATCGGGCAGTCCAGCGGGTGGTTGATCAGCAGGAATTCCATGACGCCCTCACGGGCTTTTTTGACCATCGGCGAAGTGGTTTTGACAACCGGCGGCTGCCCTTCGGGTCCGGGGCGCAGATCCTTGACCTGCATGGCACAGGAGGCAGCGGGTTTCGGCGGACCGCCGACGACCTCGACCAGACACATGCGGCAGTTCCCGGCGATCGACAGGCGTTCGTGATAACAGAAGCGCGGCACCTCGATGCCGGCCACTTCGCAGGCCTGCAACAGGGTCATGGCCGGATCGACTTCGACTTCCATGTCGTCGATGATGAGTTTGCGTAAGTCGGTCATTGCGTTGTCTCCGCCTGCACCTGTTCTTTTAAATACTTGAAATCATAAGCCGCTTCGGTTGGGCCGTCAGCCTGCAGCGCCGCCAGTCGGTCCAGTCCTTCGCGAAATCCCGGACGGTGTCCCGCTGCGACCGGCCAAATCACGTATGTCTTGTTATCCTGCGGCCTGAACCACTCCGCCCGGCGCTTCAGGAAAGTGCCGTGTACGGTCTTGTGCACGAATGACTCCAGATCGCGGGGAGATTCCCAAACCGACATAGTGCAGATTGCGCAGGGATCGCCGTCATACAGTTGAACGCCCTCTGCCTTCAGCGCCGCCTCTTCGTCCACGCAGCGCCAGACGAAGCCCTCGGAACGTTCGGCAACCGCGTTGACCTTTGCGGTATTGTCCGTGAACCCGGCAGAGCGCGGGTCGTCCAGCGGGTGCCAAAGCTGCCCGATGTTCAATTGCGCTACGTGTTGGGTAAACGGTTGTGACATGCCTACTCCGCCGCGACCGCGCTGACGCGGCCTGTTTTCTTGTGTTTGATCCGGTCCTCGATTTCGTTCCGGAAGTGCCGCACCAGACCCTGGATCGGCCAGGCCGCCGCGTCGCCGAGCGCGCAGATGGTGTGGCCCTCGACCTGTTTGGTGACGTCCAGCAGCATGTCGATTTCCTCGACTTCGGCCTCGCCCTTCACCAGACGGTCCATGACCCGCATCATCCAGCCGGTGCCCTCGCGGCACGGGGTGCACTGGCCGCAGCTTTCGTGCTTGTAGAACTTGGACAGCCGCCAGATCGCCTTGATCACATCGGTGTTCTGATCCATCACGATCACCGCCGCCGTTCCAAGGCCCGAGCGTTGCGCCCGCAACCAGTCAAAATCCATGATCGCTTCGTCGCACAGGTTTGCCGGCAGCATCGGAACCGACGATCCGCCGGGAATCACGGCCTTCAGGTTGTCCCAGCCGCCGCGCACGCCACCGCAGTGCTTTTCCAGCAGTTCCCTGAGCGGGATCGACATCGCCTCTTCGACGACGCAGGGGTTGTTGACGTGGCCCGAAATCGCGAACAGCTTGGTGCCCGCGTTGTTTTCGCGCCCGAAAGAGCTGAACCAGTCCGCGCCGCGGCGCAGGATGGTCGGCACAACAGCGATGGACTCGACGTTGTTCACGGTCGTGGGACACCCGTAGAGGCCCGCGCCCGCCGGAAACGGCGGCTTCATGCGCGGCATGCCTTTCTTGCCTTCGAGGCTTTCCAGCAGCGCGGTTTCCTCGCCGCAGATGTAGGCGCCGGCGCCGTGCGCGAGATACAGGTCGAAATCCCATCCGGACTTGGCGGCGTTCTTGCCCAGCAGGCCAGCGTCATAGGCCTCGTCGATCGCGGCTTGCAGGGCTTCGCGTTCGCGGATGAACTCGCCGCGGATATAAATATAGCCGGTATTCGCGCCCATGCCGAAACCGGCGATCAGGCAACCCTCGACCAGCGTATGCGGATCGTGGCGCATGATCTCGCGGTCCTTGCAGGTGCCGGGCTCGGATTCGTCCGCGTTTACAACCAGATAGGATGGACGGCCGTCGCTTTCCTTGGGCATAAAAGACCATTTCAGGCCGGTGGGAAATCCGGCGCCACCGCGTCCCCGCAGGCCCGATTTCTTGACCTCGCCCACGATCCAGTCGCGGCCGTTTTGGATGAATTTCGCTGTGTCGGACCAATGGCCACGCTTTTTCGCGCCGGCGAGGCTGCGGTCATGCATGCCGTACAGGTTGGTAAAGATCCGGTCTTTATCAGCTAGCATCTGTTCCTGTCCTTCGTTACCGGCGCGCGCGCCAGACTCTTACTAAAACCACCAGCGCCCAAAAGAACGCCGCGAGTGCGGCAAAATCGAACAGGAACGCATAGCGCACCGGCAGTCCGACCTTGCCCCCGATCCATGACGCTCCCATCCAGACCACAAATGTCACCAGAATGACAATCGAGGCGATCCGCGCCTGCTTAACCTGCGGATCCGGGGTTTGCGTCACGCGACCTTTCTTCCTTTCCGGCTCCCCGCGGGGTGCCCGGTGTTTCTTTCCCATCAGCCCTTGGCCAGTGTCTTGGCCTGCTTGACCCAATCGTCCCGTTCGATCCGGCCCTTGAATTTCAACTGGTCATCGACCCATTCGATATCTG
>JBFFQS010000203.1:0-3444 GCA_041573315.1 Amylibacter sp.
TGCGGTTTCGGCATAGTCCACACCAACCGGCATGTCGGCCATGCCGGCCTTCTTGATCAGGCCGGCGATTTCCTCGGCATAGCGTTTCATCAGGCCGAAGCTGGGCGGGATGGTTCCGCGCATGCCGACGACGCCTGCCAGCATCCGGTCTGGGTCGAGCCAGTCGCAATACTCGCGGTGGTGGACCGCCGCAGAGCCGAAATCCCAGACATAGGGTTCTTCGTCGCCCGCCAGCAGGCAGAAGCGGCACATCTTGTCGCGTTCCCACTCACCGATCTTGGTGCCGGAGACATAACGGATGTTGTTCACGTCGAACATCAGCATGGAGCCGAGGTTCGATTTCTTCAGTGCTTGCTTGGCGCGCGACAGGCGATAGCGTCGCAGACGGTCATGATCGACGCGGCGCTCGAAATCGACGGCGGTGTGTCCCATCGCGGGAATATGTTTGTCCCAGCGCCAGTTCGGATCGACGTCGCCGGGCTGCAATATGCGTGGGTTCAGGGCGGTGGTGTTCATAAAAGCCTCCATGCGCCCGCAGGCGCTGTAACGGTTCAAAAAATGGTGTGGGGGCCGCGGCCCCCGGTTTTACTGGATGCACCAGCCGCCATCGATGTGGATCATCTGGCCGGTCATGTAGTCGCTGTCATCGCTGGCGAGGAACGACGCAGTGCCCGTGATGTCGTCGGGGTAGGAAACCCGCTTGATCTGAAGCGCGTCCCGAACGATATCCTCATAAGCCTGCCCCTCCTTCTGCTTGAACCCGATGTCGACGAGATCCTTGTCGAGCTGTTCCCACAACGGGGTTACGACGACGCCCGGCGCATAGCCGTTCACGGTGATGTTGTGCTCTGCCAGCCCGATTGCGCCGCAATGTGTGAGCGCGAGGCAGCCGTATTTCGAGGTGCAATAAACGGTGACGTCGACCAGCGGCTTGCGCGAGGCGATCGAGCCGACATTGATAATCTTGTAGGGGTGATCCTCCATCGGGCCCTGCTTGATCATCTGGCGCGCCGTTTCCTGCATGCCGAGCCACATGGCCTTGGTGTTCACGTTCATGATCAGGTCCCAGTTGTCTTCATCGATATCCATGAAGAACCGGGGCTTGTTCAGCCCGGCGTTGAACAGACCCACGTTGATATTTCCAAAGGCTTCGACGGTCGCGGCCACGGCGGCGGCGTTGTCTTCGCGTTTGGTAACATCCATCTGAACCGCGATGGCCTTGCCGTTGCCGGCCGCGTTGATCTTGTCGGCGACGGCTTGCGCTTCTTCGAGGTTCAAATCGCCGAGGCACACATTCGCGCCTTGTGCGGCGAAGGCCTCGGCATTGGCCGCACCCATGCCTCGGGCGGCACCGGTGATCAGGATGTTTTTACCTTTGAGGCGATTCGGGTCCATTGTTCTCTCCCTTGATGTCAGTCTGGTTTCATAATCTTTTCGGCCCGTGACTGGGCCTTTCTCAACGCTTCTCGCGGGCTGACGATGCCGCGCAACATATCGTGAAGTTCCTGGCCGCAGATGTTGATGATCTCGGATATCTGCGGGATCGGCGGGCGCGGCCAGAATTGCAGCTCGTCGCGCCATGACATGGCGTCGACCGCGTCAAAGATTGTCGACATGCGTTTCACTTCCGGATCGGCGCCGACGGAATAGCGCGGCGCGGTGCGGCTGCCCGCCTGTACATAAAGTTTTTGGGCGGCGGGCGAGGTGAAGGAAATCAAGGCCTCTGCCGCGGCGGCGCGGCGCTCTTCGGGCAGGTTGCTCGGGATGCCGAGCACGTAGCCGCCGACCGGAGCGATCTGAGATCCCTGTGGCCCGGCCGGATGCGGCAGATAGCCGGTGGTTCCATGCGCGGGCGAGCCTGAATCCAGTTCGAAATAGGGCGCAAGAAGAGTGTAGCCATAGGCCATCGCGATCTTGCCGGCGGCATAGGGGCGGACCCTTTCGTACCACGACATCGACAGGATGTCGGGCGGTGAGAACGCCAGCAGGTCCATCAGATACTCGGCCGCTTCCAGCCCGCGCGGCGTGTCGATGGTCGGCCGGAGGTCCTTGCGGTCGAGGTCGTCGGCGTTGTAGCCCCCCGCGACCTTGCTCAGGTTCAGAATGGGTTGGCCGAAATCGGCGCAAGTCATCATGAATGTGTGGCCCAGCGGCGTGCCGCGCGCCGCGTTCCAGGCGACACCGTAGCGGCCGTGCGCCGGATCGTGCAGGTATTGCGCTGCCTTCAGCAGGTCGTCGGTCGTGGCGGGCGGTTCCAGACCGGCCTCGGCGAACCAGTCGCGGCGGTAAAACAGCAGTTCCGGCGTTGTCTGGCTGGGCACTGCATAGGGCTTGCCACCCCAATGCGCCGCGCGCCAACCCGCGGTGTGGAAGTCCGCCGGGTCCAGACGCTCGATGTCCAGAACGTCCTCCAGCGGCAAAAGAATACCCTTTTCGACAAACTCGCCGATCCATGGCAGGTCGATGGCAATTATATCGTAGCGGCTGACTTTGCGTTCGGCGTTGCGCAGAATCTCTTCGTGCAACCTGTCGATGGAAAAGGCGCGCTGGCTGATTTTTGTGCCTACCACCTGTTCGAACTGGCGCTTGAGGTTGTGCATGACCATGAAGGTCGGATCGCCGTGTACAAGAATGCGCAAGCCGCCGGCCAGCGACAGCGGTTCGGGCAGCACCTGGATCGGCGGAATGGTTTGGCCCGACATATAGGTGCCGCCAAAGTAGTAGTCGGCCTCGCCCCGGGTCGGATCGTCGTCGCGGAAGCTGACCTTTGCCAGCCGCCTGACCCGGTCGGCGACCTGTCCCCAACTGTGCAGCAGATCGGCGCTGGGGTGCAGGGAAAAGCTTTTCCCGGTCTTGGTGCGCGGGCGTTGTTCGATCAGTCCTGATTTTACCATATCGGACAATTTGCGGGTCGCGGTGGCATATGGCACGCCGGAAGCCGCGACAAGCGCAGAGGCGGTGACGGTCTTTCCTTCCAGATGATTTCTGATCAGGTGCGTGGCCATATTCAGATACGGGTTTGGTGTCGAAAGCTCCAGCGCTGTCTCGATTTCCGAGGTGAAAGCTTCGAGAAATCCGGTTATTTCCAGCATCTCTACGCTGTTGTGAGCCGGATTATTCGGGTCCCGCGTTTCCTTTCCTGTCTGGTGTACAGAATGGATTTTCTGTCCTTGCATCTTAGTGATACCGACGTTTTCCATTTTGTCCGTTTTGATAGATTTTGACTTCTGCATGGCGCGATTCCCTAAATATGTCGAATTTGACTTGCGGAGAGTATGAGGGAATAATCCATTTTGGACAAAGAAATATTCAAAATGGATAAATTGAGGGGGGCGCAAATCGGTGCAAACGCGATGATTGGTGCTCAGGTTGTAAGGGATTCGTCTCCCTGTTCACAGGTCGGCGGAAAACAACCAGAATCAGGATCAATGGGAGGAACCCGAA
>JBFFQS010000204.1:0-3418 GCA_041573315.1 Amylibacter sp.
GATCTCCTTGCCCGCGACCATCATCAGGTCGGCCATCTCGTCTACGATGACGACGATATAGGGCAGTTTCTCGGGCTTGAAGGTCTCGGTTTCGAACACCGGATCGCCGGTCTCGTCGTCGAAACCGGTTTGCACGGTGCGGGTGAAATCCTCGCCCTTGTCGAGCGCGTCCTGCACGCGGCCATTGTAACCGCCGATGTTGCGCACGCCCATCTTGGACATCTTGCGATAGCGCTCTTCCATCTCGCCCACGACCCATTTAAGGGCCACGACCGCCTTTTTCGGGTCTGTCACGACCGGCGAGAGCAGATGCGGGATGCCGTCATAGACCGACAGTTCCAGCATCTTGGGGTCGATCATGATCAGGCGGCATTCCTCTGGCGACAGCTTGTAGAGCAGCGACAGGATCATGGTGTTGATGGCAACGGACTTACCGGACCCGGTGGTCCCGGCGATCAGCAGGTGGGGCATCTTGGCGAGGTTGGCGACCTGCGAGGCGCCGCCGATATCCTTGCCCAGCGCCAGCGGCAGCGATTGCCCGCCGTCGCCGTAGTCGCGCGACGACAGGATCTCTCGCAGCAGGACGGTTTCGCGGGTATCGTTGGGCAGTTCGATGCCTATGATCGAGCGGCCGGGAATTGTGGACACGCGGGCCGACAGCGCCGACATGGAGCGCGCGATGTCGTCGGCGAGGCCGATGACGCGGCTGGCCTTGAGGCCCGGCGCCGGTTCCAGTTCGTACATGGTGACGACGGGTCCGGGGCGGACCGACACGATCTCTCCCTTGACGCCGTAGTCATCCAGCACGTTTTCCAGCATGCGGGCGTTTTCCTCCAGCGCCTCGTCGCTCAGTTGGGTGCGTACGATCTTGGCCGGATTGGACAGCAGGCTCAGCGCCGGTGTCTGGTAATCGTCGGAACGGTTTTCGGTGAACAGGCTGGGCTGTGCCTCTTTCTTGGCCTGCGTGCTGGGCTGCACCGGTTTCTTGACCGGATGCTGCACGACCGATTTCGGCTCGCCCAGCGTCGCGCGCGGCACCGACAGGGGCGGTTCATCGACGGGCAGTTCCGGCTCCTCGATCAGCTCTTCGTCCGTTGCGCGTCGTCCGGCCAGATCCTTGGCCAAATCCGCTACGCGCGAGACGCCGCCGAGTTTCGGAACGCTGCCGGATTCAGGGGCGGGTTCACCGAGGCTGGGTTCGGCGCGTATCTGTCCGGCCTCTGACTTGCGCGATACGGCAGCCGAAATCCGTGCGTTGATGCGTTCCTCGTTGGAACCGAACGCCGGCTCGGGCCGGTCCGCGCGGCGGTGCGACGGCACGGAAGAGACAGGCGGAACCGCGTCGCTGTCCGGCTTGTCCGATTTCATCATCCTCGCGAAGAGATTCTTGCGCGGCGCGTCTTTGGCGACCGGTTCGGTTTCGATCACGGCATCGCGTTCCCGTTCTTCCAGGCGTGCGGCCTCTGCCGCCGCTGCCCGCCGTTTGGCAAGCGTTTCGCGGTGGGCGGCGCCCCGGTTGAACACGAAGCGGAAACTGCCGGCAACGATCGCCAGCGCAAGACGCAGGACATAGAGCGTGATCGAGACGATATTGCCATAGACCAGCAGGAATGACAGCCATGTGAAGCGCAGTATGCGGCGCAAGTCCGGATGATCGAGCCCCAGCGTGAACAGGCCCAGAACCAGGCTGACAACGCCCAGGGCCGCGCTGGTAAGGCGGAAGCCGAGCTCCGGCCCCAGTGGGTTCAGATCGACCAGAAATATCAGCGCGCCGTCGCCGCCGACGCCGCCCAGCCCCAGTCCCGACCCGTGCGGCCAGAAATCCGGCGGGATATGCGTCGACAGGAACACCGCCAGCGCCGCGACCATGACCGGCACGAAGATGATCCGCGAGATCAGGCGCTTTTCGCCGGTGTGGAAGACAAATCGCAGACCCCAGACAGCCATCAGCACAGGCAGGCTCCAGGACGCCCAGCCAATCGTCAGGATCAGCATTCCGGCGATCCATGCCCCGTAATTTCCGAGCATATTCTTGGCCGGCTCCGACGTGGCGCTGATCCAGCTTGGGTCGTCCGGCGAATAGCTGTAGAGCATCATGCCGAACAGCACGGAGGCAACGACAAGGGCCACGCCGGTCAGTTCCCGTCCGCGTCGTCGCAGCATGTCCTGCACGTGGGTTTCCAGCAGTGGATCTCTCGGTCTGGTTTGAAAAGCCATGATCTACCTCAATACAAACAATCGCGGATCTTGTGTAATCCGTCTGTCATTTCGTTTTTCTCTGCCACAAGGGCGACGCGGATATAGCCTGCGCCGGGGTCGCCGTCCGGCGTCGGGCGGCTGAGATATTTTCCCGGCAGCACGCGCACGCCGGTCTCCTGCCACAATTTCAGGGCCGCCTGTTCGCCGTCTTTCACCGGCAGCCACAGGAAGAAACCGGCCTGCGGCGGAACGTAGCCGTCAAGACCGGCGAATATGCTGTCGGCGATGACGAATTTCTCGACATAGAGCGCGCGGCTGCGCTCGACATGGTCTTCGTTGGCCCAGACGCGGGCCGAAACATGCTGGATCGGACCGGGCAGCGGCGCGCCGGAATAGGCCCGCAGGGTCTTGATCGCCGCGATGTTGCGCGGGCCGCTGGCGACGAAGCCCGACCGCAGCCCCGGCAGGTTCGATCGCTTCGACAAGGAATGAAAGATCACCACCCGGTCGGGGTCTGCGCCTAGGTCCACGGCCACCTGCAAGGCTCCGGCGGGCGGGTCGTTGCGATAGACCTCGGAATAGCATTCGTCGGCAAAGATGCGGAAGTCGTATTTCTCGGCCAGTGTGATCAGGTCCGCCCAATAATCGCGCGAGGCGATGGCGCCCTGTGGATTGGACGGCGAACAGATGTAGGCGACCGTGACATCGTTGAGGACGGCGGCGGGCAGGGCGGCGTAATCGGGCAGGAAGCCGGTGTCGGCGCGGGCGGGCACGAATACGGGCTCGGCGCCTGAAGTCACTGCGGCAACGGCATAGACCTGATAAAACGGGTTTGGAATCAATGCTTTGGGTCTGCGCCCGTGTTTCTGCTCGGGGCAGAGCGCAAGGCAGCTGTTGAATAGGCCTTCGCGCGACCCGTTCAGCGCCATGATCTGCGTCGCCGGGTTCAGCGTGATCTTGTAGCGTCTTTTCAGCCAGTCCGCGACAGCGCCGAGCAATTCGGGCGTGCCGTTATTGTCGGGATAGGACGCAAAGGCTGCGGTGGCTTCGGTCAGCGCCGCGGCCAGGAACTCCGGCATCGGGTGTTTCGGCTCGCCGATCGACATATGCAAAACCGGTCCGCCCGCCGGATGACTGTCCAGCAGATCGCGCAGGCGCGGGAAAGCATAGGGCGGAAGGTTCGAAAACCGCTCAGGAAACTCCATATCTGCCTCTTTGA
>JBFFQS010000205.1:0-3409 GCA_041573315.1 Amylibacter sp.
ACAAGGACGAAAAAGCCATGTTCGAGAACTCCGTCGAGGCCGTCAAAGGCCTGGTCGAAGCCTGCAAGGGCATAGACAGCTCGCTGACCTGAGCCGCTCGGCAGACAGCAAATTTAGACATATCCGGCCTGCGCGACAAACCGCGCAGGCTGAAATCCGCGCTTGATCCAGACCGGATTGACAACCCCACCGCCCCCTTTTTCCCGACCCGCCAAGCCGACCCGAAGCCGCCCGCGCCTCGGCAAGCCATCGCGCATCGTCATAATTTTAACTTGTTGCAAGTGTATTCATTTACTACGATCATGAAGCATTATTCAGAGAAGGAATGAGCGATGTCCAATCTTAAAATTATTGCGTTATTGTGCTCCGCAGCCGTTTTGGCCGCCTGTGCGCAGCAAGAGGAACCTGCCCCGATGGTTATGTCCGCGGAACCCGTTTTCAACAAGATGGGTGATGTTGTCGGATGTACCGACGGCCGGACTTACGTCCCCGGAACGGCCCCGATGGAGGACCCATGCGCCCCTCCGGGCGATGAGTGCGATCCAGATACTTACGGCACCGCAGCTCGGCCGATGGACTGCCCGCCGGACATCAACCGGAACGACGATCGCGAGCCTTCATCGTCGTCGCGAGACACAGGATCTCAAAGATAACAGACGCCTGACAAAATTCGCGGCACCCGGAGTCAGCCTTCCGGGTGCCAGTCAATTCCGGGCAACACAAACCTGACGTGACCTGACCAGTCCCGCCTTAGCGCCTCTTTGTAAAAGACTTTTTTCGTTGGCGCTAACACCGGCTTTCCTAAAAACCTGTTCTTTTTCCGGCAGCGGTAATACACACTTGCAAGCGCCTCATTTTGTGATCACACGCAAATATCGTGTGATCACAAATCTGGATATTTCCCCCTCCATTCCCCGAATTGCGATGTTTCCTCTTCAAATCGCCTTCGAATCATGTTTCGGATTTCAGACACTCCCGGGATCAGAGGGCATCCAATGAACATCCACGAATATCAAGCGAAGCAGTTGTTGAAGGACTTCGGCGTTCCGGTTTCCGACGGCCGCGTCGTTCTCAACGCTGACGAGGCGGAAGCCAGGGCCGCCGAGATGGACGGCCCGATCTGGGTCGTCAAGGCGCAAATCCACGCCGGGGGCCGCGGCAAGGGCACGTTCAAGGAACCCGCCGCCGGTGAAAAAGGCGGCGTCCGCCTGACCAAATCCGCCGCCGAAGCCGCCGCGGAAGCAAAAAAGATGCTCGGCAACACTCTGGTCACCAAACAGACCGGACCGGCCGGCAAGCAGGTCAACCGCATCTATATAGAAGACGGCTCCGGCATCGAGCGCGAATTGTACCTCGCCGCCCTGATCGACCGCGTCACTTCGCGCGTGTCCTTTGTCGCCTCCACCGAAGGCGGCATGGACATCGAGGAAGTCGCTGAAAAGACACCTGAAAAAATCCTGTCCTTCTCGATCGATCCGGCCTCCGGCCTGCAACCCTTCCACGGCCGCCGCATCGCCTTCGGCCTCGGGCTGGAGGGCAAGCAGGTCAAGCAATGCGTGTCCCTGATCAGCAACCTATACCGCCTGTTCATCGAAAAAGACATGGAGATGCTGGAGATCAATCCCCTGATCGTGTCCGGCGACGGCGACCTCAAGGCGCTCGACGCCAAGATGGGCTTCGACGGCAACGCCATGTTCCGCCACGGCGATATCATGGCGCTGCGCGACGAGACCGAGGAAGACCCCAAGGAACTCGCCGCCTCGAAATACGACCTCAACTACATCGCGCTGGACGGAGAGATCGGCTGCATGGTCAACGGCGCGGGCCTTGCCATGGCGACGATGGACATTATCAAGCTCTACGGCTCCAACCCCGCCAACTTCCTCGACGTCGGCGGCGGCGCCACCACCGAAAAAGTCACCGAGGCGTTCAAGATCATCACCTCGGACCCCAACGTCAAAGGCATCCTCGTCAACATCTTCGGCGGCATCATGCGCTGCGACGTGATCGCCGAGGGCGTGGTGACAGCCGTCAAGGAAGTCGGGCTCAAGGTTCCCCTGGTCGTCCGCCTCGAAGGCACCAAGGTTCAGGAAGGCAAGGACATCATCAACAGCAGCGGCCTGAATGTGATCGCCGCCGATGATCTCGACGACGCCGCACAGAAAATCGTCAAAGCGGTGAAAGGCTAATTCCATGTCCATCCTGATCAACAAAGACACCAAGGTCGTCGTGCAGGGCCTGACCGGCGCGACCGGCACCTTTCACACTGAACAGGCGCTGGCCTATCACGGCACGCAGATGGTCGCGGGCGTCACACCGGGCAAGGGCGGGCAGAGCCATATCGGCCTGCCGGTCTACAACTCCGTACATGAAGCCAAGGCAAAGACCGGCGCGAACGCGTCCGTGATCTATGTGCCGCCGCCCTTCGCCGCGGATTCGATCCTCGAAGCCATCGATGCAGAGGTTGAACTGGTCGTCGCCATCACCGAGGGCATCCCCGTGCTTGACATGATGAAGGTGAAACGCTGCCTGCAAGGCTCCAAGACCCGCCTGATCGGGCCGAACTGCCCCGGCGTCCTGACCCCCGAGGAATGCAAGATCGGCATCATGCCCGGTTCGATCTTCTCCAAGGGCTCCTGCGGGATTCTGTCCCGCTCCGGCACGCTGACCTACGAGGCGGTGTTCCAGACCACCAACGCGGGCCTCGGCCAGACCACTGCGGTCGGCATCGGCGGCGACCCGATCAAGGGCACCGAGTTCATCGACGTGCTGGAAATGTTCCTTGCGGATGACGACACCAAGTCGATCATCATGATCGGCGAAATCGGCGGCTCCGCCGAAGAGGACGCTGCACAGTTCCTGATCGACGAGGCAAAACGCGGCCGCAAGAAACCCGTCGCGGGCTTCATCGCCGGACGAACCGCGCCTCCGGGCCGCCGCATGGGCCACGCGGGTGCCATCGTCGCCGGCGGCAAGGGCGGCGCAGAGGACAAGATCGAAGCCATGCGCGCCGCGGGCATCGTCGTCGCCGACAGCCCTGCGGGCTTGGGCGAAGCCGTGCTCAAGGCGATCGGGTAAACATTCGGGCCGGCGGCTGTGACCGCCGGTCTTTTTCCGCCCTTCGGGGTTCAACTAGGGACCGGTCAGGTCAAAGACCGGAAACGCATATGACAGACCAACCATCGAACGACCAGTTCCACGCCTCCAGCTTTCTGCAAGGTCAGAACGCGGAATATATCGAACAGCTTCACGCGCGCTATTCCCGCGACCCCGATGCGGTCGATCCGGAATGGGCGAAGTTCTTTGCCGAACTGGCCGAAGATGCCGGCGACGTCCGGAAAGAGGCCGCAGGCCCGTCGTGGTTCCGGACCGACTGGCCGCCCGCGCCGAATGACGAGCTGACACAGGC
>JBFFQS010000206.1:0-3400 GCA_041573315.1 Amylibacter sp.
GGCATGAAGGACATCGAACTGGTGCTGCTGTCGGCGGGAGAGATTCCCAAGGAACTGGCGGCGGGGCGCATCCATCTGGGCGTGACCGGCATCGACCTGATCCACGAGAAAATCCCGCTCTGGCAGGAGCGCCTTATCGAGGTCGAGCGCATGGGCTTCGGCTTTGCCGACCTGGTTCTGGCGGTGCCGAACGCATGGATCGACGTGACCTGTATCGAGGACCTGGACGCGGTGGCGGCAAGGTTCCGTGCCGAGCATGGCTTCCGCCTGCGGATCGCCACGAAATACCACAATCTGGTTCGTGGATTCCTGCGCGAAAAAGGTGTCGCCGACTATCAGTTGGTTGACAGCCAGGGCGCGACGGAGGGCACCGTGAAAAACCTGACCGCCGAGGCGATTGCGGACATCACCTCGACCGGTGAAACGCTGGTGGCGAACCACTTGCGCGTGCTGTCTGACGGGCTGGTACTTAAGTCACAAGCCACTGTTTTCGCTTCAAAAAATGCCAAATGGACACACAAGTCCAAGGCCGCTTACAAGGCACTCGCCGCCAAGGCGGGCTGGCCTGACAGGGTGCGGAAATGAGCCTCGAGACTGTTGAGACCATCGCCGATTTGCGGCGCAAGGTGGCCGGCTGGCGGGCCGAAGGCCTGAGCGTTGGCGTCGTGCCGACGATGGGCGCGCTGCATGCCGGGCACTTGTCGCTGATCACGCGGATGCTGGGGCATGCGGATCGGGTCGTCACCACGATTTTCGTCAACCCGACGCAGTTCGGCGAGGGCGAAGACCTGGACGCCTATCCGCGCGACCGCGAAGCCGATACCGCCATGATCGCGGAAACCGGTGGACATCTGGTGTTCGCACCGTCCGTTGCCGAGATTTACCCCGAAGGCTTCGCCACGCGGGTCGAGGTGGACGGGCTGACCGACGTGCTATGCGGCCTGTCGCGGTCGGGGCATTTCGACGGGGTGACGCTGGTGGTTGCCAAGCTGCTGAACATGGCGCAGGCCGATTTCGCGATTTTCGGAGAGAAGGACTGGCAACAGCTGGCGGTGATCCGGAGAATGGCGCAAGACCTTGATATTCAGACAAAAATACTCGGCGGTCCGATTGTCCGAGACGAATTCGGGCTGGCTCTGTCGTCGCGGAACGCCTACCTGAGCGTGGAGGAACTGGCCGTGGCGCGGCAGCTCAACGCGATCTTGCGCAAGGCTGCTTATGACATCGCGGCGGGCGGGTTCGCGCCCGAAACTTGTGCGGCGGCGGCGGAAAAACTGCTGGAGGCGGGGTTCCGCAAGGTGGACTATGTCGAGTGCCGCGATGCCGCCGATCTGACGCCGATAGAGCGCGTCGGCGAGGCGCCCGCGCGTATTTTCGGGGCGGCGCATATCGGGCGCGCAAGGCTGATCGACAACCACGCGGTTAACTGATCGGACCCGAAAACCGGCGTATGATTTGCGTATGACATCCGTGCACAGGGCGTATGACAATTGTATGCCGCCCGCGGGGGGCCGGTCCGGCTAACGCAACCCCAGAATATTCAGGGCATCGGCCAGTTCGTCGGGCAGGGGCGTGTCGTCGCTGCGGGATTTCGGCAGATCGGCGGGTGCGTCGTCGGGCGTCAGGTAGCGCCAGCCCTGAAACGGGCGCCGCTGGGCCGAGGTGGTGCGGATCAGCTCGGGGTCCATGACGATGCCACAGCGGCGGATGCCGTCGGCGCCGATCACCTCTTCCAGACGCAGGACGCGCTGGCGCACCTGCACCGAGCCCTTGATCACCCAATAGAGCGATCCGCCGTTCAGCAGTTCGCCGGCGCGTTTCGGCCACATGCGGGTGACGTGCATCGGCTGGTTTTCCGGGTTGGCGGCGATGCGCGACGCCTGCCAGGCGGCCAGATCGTCGATACTGTCCGCGCCGACGCAGAGTTTGATCAGATTCATGTGCTTTTTGCCCATCTCGCAGGTAGATGTAGGGCGAAAGAGGCTGCTTGTCGACGTTCTTTTACCTGACATTCGCGGTCGTTATTTGTTGACCTGACAGACCGTGAACACTAGGTTGAAGCTCCCTTCCAATACTTTCGAGGACAGCTGCATGAGCCGTTTCGCCGCCCCCATTGCCGAGCAAATCTGGGATATGAAATATCGTTTCAAGAACGAGGACGGCAAGCCGGCGGATGAAACGGTCGAGGACAGCTGGCGGCGCGTTGCGCGGGCTTTGGCCTCTGTCGAGAGCAAGCCAAAAGAATGGGAAGACACGTTTTATTCCGCTCTGGAGGATTTCAAATTCCTGCCCGCGGGGCGGCTTCTGGCCGGGGCCGGCACCGGCCGGTCGGTGACGCTGTTCAACTGTTTCGTCATGGGCACCATCCCCGACAGCATGGGCGGAATTTTCGACATGCTGAAAGAGGCGGCGCTGACCATGCAGCAGGGCGGCGGTATCGGCTATGATTTCTCGACCATCCGGCCCAAGGGCGCGGCGGTCAAGGGCGTGTCGGCGGATGCCTCGGGCCCGTTGTCGTTCATGGACGTCTGGGACGCCATGTGCCGCACCATCATGTCCGCCGGATCGCGGCGCGGCGCTATGATGGCGACCATGCGCTGCGATCACCCCGATATCGAGGATTTCATTACCGCCAAGCAGGACGCGGCGCGGCTGCGCATGTTCAACCTGTCCGTACTGGTGACCGACGCCTTCATGGATGCGGTCAAGGCCGATGCGGGTTGGGATCTGGTATTCGACGGCAAGGTCTACAAGACCGTCGAGGCGCGCGACCTGTGGAACCAGATCATGAAATCGACCTTCGATTTCGCCGAGCCGGGCGTGATTTTCATCGACCGGATCAACCAGAAGAACAACCTGTATTACGCGGAAGAAATCTCTGCGACCAACCCTTGCGGCGAACAGCCACTGCCGCCTTACGGGGCGTGCCTGCTTGGCTCGATCAATCTGGCGCGGCTGGTCAGCGATCCGTTCGGTAAGGCCGCGAAGCTGGAAGAGGCGGCGCTGGACGATCTGGTGCGCACGGCGGTCCGGATGATGGACAATGTCGTCGATGCATCTCGCTTTCCGCTGGAGGAACAGCGCAAGGAGGCGCAGAACAAGCGCCGGATCGGGCTGGGCGTCACCGGGCTGGCCGATGCGCTGTTGATGACCGGGCTGCGCTATGGCTCGGAAGAGGCCGCTTTGCAGACCGAAGCCTGGATGAAGCAGATCGCACGGGCGTCCTATCTGGCGAGCGCCGATCTGGCCGCCGAAAAGGGCGCTTTCCCGCTGTACGACAAGGAAAAATACCTCGCCGGTGAAACCATGATGGCGATGGACGGTGACGTGCGCGCCGCGATTGCCAAAAAGGGCATCCGCAACGCGCTGCTGACCTCGATCGCGCCGACGGGGACGATCA
>JBFFQS010000207.1:0-3340 GCA_041573315.1 Amylibacter sp.
GCTTCTGCCTCTGCTGCTGCCGCTTCTTCCTCTTCCTCTTCTTCGGATTTGAGGCTGCTTGGCGCAGAAATGTTGGCAATGACGAAGTCGCGATCCGTGATCGACGGGCGCGCGCCTTCCGGCAGGCTCACGTCAGAGATGTGGACGATGTCGCCGATGTCGATATTGGCCAAATCGACGATGATGCTGGACGGGATGTTGTCGGCAGTAACAACAAGCTCGACCTCGGAACGTACCGTAGTCACAACGCCGCCGTGTTTCAGACCTACAGAGATGTCCTCGTTGATGAACTCAACCGGGATAAACAGGTTGATCCGCGTATTGCGGTGCAGGCGCATCAGGTCGAGGTGCGTCGGCAAATCCTTGACGATATCGCGCTGCACGTTGCGGCAGATAACGCGAACGTCATCGTGGCCGTCGACCTTCAAATTGAAAAGCGTCGACAGAAAGCGCCCTTCTTTCAGCCTTTTCAACAATACGTTGAAAGGCACGTTGATCGGCAGAGGATCGGTGCCCCCGCCATAAACAACTCCTGGTACCAGTCCGTCACGGCGAGCTTGTCGGGCGGCCCCCTTGCCTGTCCCCGTGCGAACCGTGGCGATCAGATCGGGTATTTTCCCAGCCATGTTCTTCTCCTAAAGATATAGATGAGCGGCCTCCTCCAAGGGTGTAGAGCCGCGTGAAGTGCGCCGTATAGGGCAGAATCCCGATAATGGAAAGGGGAAAATGCGGTTTTTGGGTTATTCCCAGCGGCCGCGGAAATCCTGCGGAATATAGAGCTTTTCGCGGGTCAGCTGGTCGACCCGTGTCGCGCCGCACAGGCCCATGGTCGTATCCAGTTCCTTGTGGATGACCTCCAGCGCCTTGGTGACGCCGGCCTCGCCGTCCGCGCCAAGCCCGTAGATGAACGCCCGTCCGATATAGGTGCCGTTGGCGCCCAGCGCGAGCGCCTTCAGAACGTCCTGGCCGGAGCGGATGCCGCTGTCGATATGGACCTCGATCTTGTCGCCGACGGCATCGACTATATCGGGCAGCACGCGGATCGAGGACAGGGCTCCGTCCAACTGCCGCCCGCCGTGGTTCGAGACGACAATCGCATCCGCGCCCGCCGCGACGGCGTTTTTGGCGTCCGCGACGTCCATCACGCCCTTGATGATCAGCGGGCCGCCCCAGCGTTCCTTGATCCAGTCCACGTCATCCCAGCTGAGCGACAGGTCGAACTGGTTGCCGATCCATTTCATCAGGCTGGCCATGTTCTCGCCCGCGTCGGGATAGGTCTTGAGGTTGCCGAAGCCGCGTTCCACTGCGGTAAGCATGCCCAGCGCCCAGCGCGGCTTGGTCATGATGTTCAGGATGTTCGGGATCGTCAGGCGGGGCGGGGCGGTCATGCCGTTCTTGAGGTCCTTGTGGCGCTGGCCGAGCAGTTGCAGATCCAGTGTCAGAACCATCGCAGAGCAGCCCGCCGCCTTGGCCCGGTCGATCAGGGTTTCCATGAAGCCCCGGTCCTTCATCATGTAGAGCTGGAACCAGAACGGCTTCGTGGTCGCTGCCGCGACATCCTCGATGGAACAGATCGACATGGTGGACAGGGTGAACGGCACGCCGAATTTCTCCGCCGCGCGGGCCGCCTTGATCTCTCCGTTCGCGCATTGCATCCCGGTCAGGCCGACGGGCGCCAGCGCCACGGGCATGGCGACATCCTGACCGGCCATCTGCGTCGCCGTCGAGCGGTTGTCCATGTCGACCGCCACCCGCTGGCGCAGGCGCAGGTCCGCGAAGTCGCTGGTGTTGTCGCGAAAAGTCTGCTCTGTCCAGCTGCCGCTTTCGCAGTAGTCATAGAACATCTTTGGCGCGCGGCGTTTGTACTGCGCTTTCAGGTCGGCGATATTTGTAATCAAGGGCATGGCATGAACTCTCGTCTGTGAACGGAGACAAGTTATAGCGCCGGGTCGGCGGCGATCAATTAAAAACAGGTGATGATTGGTAAGTTTATTTTACCATTTTGTCGCTTTATTGCGGAATCAGGCCCGGTGTGCCCCGTCCGCAAGCTCTTTGACGAAGGCAAGCACCTGCTCCGGCTTTTCGCCGGCCGCCAGCTTTTCGACGATCGCCGAGCCGACCACCGCGCCGTCCGCGACGCGCGCCATGTTTTCGGCGTCCTTCGGCGTCTTGATGCCGAAGCCGACGCAAACAGGCAGCTTGCCGGCTTTCTGTATGCGGGCGACTTCAGGGCCGACCGTTTCCGCGGAAGCGGAGCCGGAACCGGTGATGCCCTTGACCGCGACATAGTAGATGAAGCCGGACGTGTTCTGCAAAACCTTCGGCAGGCGCTTTTCGTCCGTCGTCGGCGTCGCCAGCCGTATGAAATGCAGCCCGGCCTTGTTGGCGGGGATGCAAAGCTCCTCGTCCTCTTCGGGGGGCAGGTCGACCACGATCAGACCGTCGATACCGGCATTTTTGGCATCTACCAGAAAGGCGTCCACGCCATGATTGTAGATCGGATTGTAATAGCCCATCAGCACGATGGGTGTCGTGTCGTCGGTCTTGCGGAACTCGGTGATCATCGCCAGCACCTTGTTCAGCGTCATGCCGGCGGCCAGAGCGCGCTGACCGGCAAGCTGGATCGCGGGGCCGTCTGCCATGGGATCGGTGAATGGCGCGCCAAGCTCGATGATATCCACACCTGCCGAGGGCAGGCCCTTCATCACCGCAAGCGACGTTTCATAGTCGGGGTCGCCCGCCATGATGTAGGACACGAAGGCCGACTTGCCCCGCGCTTTCAGCTCTGCGAATTTCCGGTCGATGCGTGACATGGTTGGCCCCCTTGAATTCCGGCCCTTGGTTTGCGGCAAAGAAGGGCGAAAATCAATGGCAAAACGCATGTGCGGCTTGACCTTGGGCCGCCTTGCCCCGTACATGCCGGAAATTGCAGTCTCTAAGGACAGGAAATGGGTTTTAAAACTGGAATCGTCGGTTTGCCGAATGTGGGGAAGTCCACGTTGTTCAATGCGCTGACCAGAACCGCAGCGGCTCAGGCGGCGAATTTTCCCTTCTGCACCATCGAACCCAACATCGGCGAGGTCTCGGTGCCCGATCCGCGGCTTGATAAGCTGGCCGAGATTGCCGGTTCGGCTAAGATCATTCCCGCACGCATGACCTTCGTCGATATCGCGGGCCTGGTGAAGGGTGCGTCGAAGGGTGAGGGTCTGGGTAACCAGTTCCTGGCAAACATCCGTGAATGCGACGCCATTGCCCATGTGGTCCGCTGCTTCGAGGATGGCGATGTGACCCACGTGGAAGGCCGCGTCGATCCCATCGCCGATATCGAGGTGATCGAGAC
>JBFFQS010000208.1:0-3275 GCA_041573315.1 Amylibacter sp.
CCGCATCGGCGGCCGCGCCTGCCTCCAGCATTTCCTCGCCTGCCGCCACGGCATCGTCCAGACCGTTGTCTTCTTCGGGTGCCTGAGCGGCGATTTTCTCGACGAATTTCTTGATCTCGGAGGGGGGCTGGTTGCCCATGAACCCGTCTACCGGCTGGCCGTCGACAAAGGCATAGACCGCCGGGATCGACTGGATGCGCATCTGGCTGGCGAGCATCTGGTTCTGGTCGATGTCGATCTTGACCAGTTTGACCTTGCCGCCGGCGGCGGTGACTTCGGCCTCGATGGCCGGGCCGAGGGATTTGCACGGGCCGCACCACGGGGCCCAGAAATCGACGATGACCGGGGTTTCCTTGGACGCTTCGATCACGTCCTGCATGAATGTTTCCTGAGAGCCGTCGGTTATCAGATCTTCGGCCGGTGCCGGGGCACCGCTTCCTAGGTTGAGCATTGTGGTATCTCCGTTCGTTGGTGTCCTTACACCCAGTCTGTTATCGGATGTAGTTGTCCGCGCCGCCAAGGGCAAGGGCGGGTCCTACAGATCGAAGCTGGCAAAGACCGGCGCGTGGTCCGACGGCTTGTCCCAGCCCCGCGCCGGGCGCAGGATGCGGCTGGAATGGCTGGCGGGCGCGATGTCGGGCGTGGCCCAGATATGGTCGAGCCTGCGGCCCTTGTCGGCCTCTGACCAGTCGCGCGCGCGGTACGACCACCAACTGTAGAGCCGGCCTTCGGGGATGTGCTGTCGCGTGATGTCGACCCAGTCGCCTGCCGCTTGGACCTCGGCCAGGTGATCTACCTCGATCGGCGTGTGCGACACGATCTTCAGCAGGGATTTGTGGTTCCAGACGTCATCCTCGCGCGGGGCGATGTTCAGGTCGCCGACGAGGATGGACTTTTCAGGGCGCTCGGCGGCGAACCAGTCGCGCATTTCGGTCAGGTAGTCGAGCTTTTGCCCGAATTTCTCGTTCACTTCGCGGTCGGGCACATCGCCGCCTGCGGGAACGTAGAAATTGTGCACCGTCAGCCCGTTTTCCAGCCGCCCCGCGATGTGGCGGGCATGGCCGAGGGAGGCGAAGTCCTGACGCCCGGCCTCGGTGATCGGCAGGCGCGACAGGATGGCGACGCCGTTGTAGCCTTTTTGCCCGTTGGCGACCATGTGGCTGTATCCGAGCGCGGCGAATCCCTCGGTCGGGATTTTATCGACCGGCGATTTGCATTCCTGAAGGCAGAGGATGTCGGGTTGCTCTTCCTCCAGCAGTTTCAGGACGATAGGTTCGCGCAGGCGGACAGAGTTGATGTTCCAGGTGCAGACGGTGACGGACATACGGCTTCCTTTTTTGTTGGCGCAATGTAACTTTTGCCGGAAACCGTGCAAGGGGAGATTGGCGGTCGCATGGCAGGTGATTGGTTTGGAGATAAATCGGACCTGGAGAGTTGATTTGGCCCGCAATGTGCATAAATGGCAATTCTAACGTAGTATGTTAACCTGAGAAAAGTTCCGGAGGTTGAAATCCGACCTCCGGATGACGGAAAGGATGAAAACATGGACGGAGAGAAAATCGTAGAATATGCCCGCGCTTTGTATAACGCGCATGGCGACAAGGCGGAAGCCGAGGCGGCCCAAAAGGTGCGGGAATGCGAAGAGACAGGCAAGACCGGAGAAGCCGAGGACTGGAAGGCGATCCGCACCGCGATCAAGGAAATGCGCGGGGCTAAACAGACCTGAGTCGGGTTCGGGAAAACTGACTGGCCGGACGCGTGCGAGTTGCGGAAATGTTGGCGGTTAGCAGCCGGTTGCGGAAACAAGCGTTCTGCAGAGTGCCAAAGGCGGCGCCTACATGAGGAGGCACATTGGCCCCACCAGGGCGCAATATGCAATGCTTAGAGGAACACTGATAACCATCATTTCAGCCTCCGTCATGACCTTTTGACCCGATTCAATTTTCTTTTGCATCTTGATGAAACTCGCCTCTTGCGGGAAACCTTTGAGGGGCTTGCGAAGCTCCCATTTTCCTGTGCTTGGATCCTCTCGCTGTTCATCGAGCCTAAAGCCGCCTAATTCGTTGATATAGACCGTATAGCCAGTGGTCTTGGGGTCGCCGGAAACGGTCTTGCCGCCGGAAACGTATTTGCAGGTCTCTTTCACTTTCAGTTTCGCGGCATGCGCGCGCCAACTGCCGGTGCAGACTTCCGGGGCTTCGGACCGTGTTTCGGGAAGATAGTAAAAGGACTTATAGTCACCGTTTTCGGCATAATAGGCGCCGCCGAACGATGTGGATGACGATTTCCCGGAGAGGTGCTGGGTGATTTCGGCAGTGGTCGCCGGTGGGCCAAAGGCCTGTTTGGCGGTCTGGGTGGGCGTACAGGCCGATATGATCAGCGCAAGGAGGGTGACTGTTGCCGCGGCAGCCGTGCGAAAAACGGATTTATTCACAAGTATTCCTCGAACAAGGGTTAGTATTAAATTGCAACGCACCTCGTCGAGGATGGTTAACGATAAGTAAACAATCCCAGCCTGTCACCAATTTAATCAGCTCGAAAAAAAAGGCCCGCCACAGGGGCGGGCCAGTCCAACAGGGAGGAGTTGTTGGGAAACTCAGGCGACCAGTCTGTAGCCGCCGGATTCGGTGACCAGCAGGCGGGCGTTGCCGGGATCGGGTTCGATCTTTTGCCGCAGCCGGTAGATATGGGTTTCCAGCGTGTGGGTGGTGACGCCGGCGTTATAGCCCCAGACCTCGTGCAGCAGCACGTCGCGGGCCACCACGCCGTCCTGCGCGCGATACAGGAACTTCAGGATGTTGGTTTCCTTCTCGGTCAGGCGGATCTTTTTCTCGTTCTCGTCGATCAGCATCTTGGCCGCCGGCTTGAACGTATAGGGGCCGAGTGTGAAAACCGCGTCCTCGGACTGTTCGTGCTGGCGCAACTGCGCGCGGATGCGGGCCAGCAGGACGGGAAACTTGAACGGCTTCGAGACATAGTCATTCGCGCCTGCGTCGAGGCCGAGGATCGTGTCCGCGTCGCTGTCGTGTCCCGTCAGCATCACTATCGGGCATTTCACGCCCTGTTTGCGCATCAGGCGGCACAGCTCGCGGCCGTCCATGTCGGGCAGTCCGACGTCGAGGATCACGAGGTCGTAGATCGCCTCTTTGGCGCGCTCCAGACCTGTGCTGCCGCTGTCGGCCTCGAAAACGTCGAAGTCCTCGGTCAGTACCAGCTGGTCGGCGAGTGCCTCGCGCAGGTCTTCGTCATCGTCCACAAGAAGGATTTTCTTTACG
>JBFFQS010000209.1:0-3267 GCA_041573315.1 Amylibacter sp.
AAGGCCCGCGCACCTGCCTGATTTCGTTCAGAATCCATGAATCCGTCGATCCTTTACCCGGTGCGCGACTGGGCAGACCGAAACCCGGACCGGCTGCTCTACAACTTTCTCGACATCGGCGGCCGCACGACAGAGCGATATACCTACGCTTCGTTCCTCTTGCGAATTGACGAGATCGCAAGCCATCTTTACCGGTCTCTGCCCAGGCTGGAGCCCGGTGACCGCCTGCTTTTGGCCTATCCGCCCGGGCTCGAAATGATTTGCGCCTTTTTCGCCTGTGTCAGGCTCGGCTGGGTGCCCGTACCGGTATATCCGCCAGGCGGCCAGGGCTTTCGGGCTTCGATCTACAAAATGAATTTCATCGCACAGGACAGCGGCGCGCGCGCCGTGCTGACCGACAAAGGCTACTACTGGTCGATGAAGGTAAACCAGACGCGGCACCGCATCGCCACGCTCTCTTTTTCCCGCGATGCCGTCTCGGCCCTGCCGTGGATCGTGACGACCGAGGCATCGGGCGGAACGCAGAACGATTTTCCCGAAGCGCATTCGGACATCCTCTTCCTGCAATACACTTCAGGGTCCACCCGCCAGCCCCGCGGAGTGATGGTAACCCATGACAACCTGCTGGAAAATGCCGATGCCGTGGTCGATCACCTTCCGGTCGGTGTGTCATGGCTGCCGCAATACCACGACATGGGATTGATCGGGTACTATCTGAACTTCGCGCTGAAGGGCGGCACGACTTATGGCTTCTCGCCAATTGATTTCATCCACCGGCCCGAACTTTGGCTCGAGTCCATAAGCCGCTACCGCGCCACCGCGTCGTCGGCGCCGAATTTCGCCTATGAATACTGCCTGCGTCCCGGAAAGCTGCCGCCAGAGACGTTCGAAGGCCTCGACCTGAGTTCGCTGCGTTTTCTCGCAACCGCGGCAGAGCCGGTTCGCCCGCAGGTGTTCCGCGACTTTACAGCCAAGTTCGCCCCCTACGGTCTGGACCCCGAAAGCCATTTTTCCGGCTACGGCCTCGCGGAGTTCACGTTGGCCGTCAGCAACTATGGTCGGAACATCCTGCGCGTCGACCGCGCGGCCTTGCGCCGCGGCACCGCCGAGCCGGTTCCATCCGGATCGCGGAACAAAGCGTTCGCCGACTTGGGCAGCTGTGGCCGTCCGGTGGGATCGGCCGAAATACGCATCATGGACCCGGGCGAACAGCGAGTGCTTGCTGACGGAGAGGTAGGAGAGATCTGGCTGTCGGGACACAGTCGCTGTGCAGGATACTGGGGCCGCCGCGAGCTTAGTGAAGAGGCTCTTGAGAACGTATTGCCGGACATGCCGGACAAGCGCTGGCTGCGGACCGGCGATCTGGGCTTCCTGCACAAGGGAGAATTGTACCTCTGCGGTCGTATCAAGGACATGATCATCATTCGCGGGCAGAACTACTATCCGCAGGACGTCGAACAACTGGTCGAGGCAACGGCGGGCATCCGCAAGGGATGCGTCGCCGCATTCGCCGACGATGACGGCAGCGCCGAGCGGCTTGTCGTCGTGGCCGAGTTGCGCGATCCGCGGCATCTGCCGGATGCGGGCGCGCTGAACAGGACCGTACAGCAATCACTGGGCGTCGCGATCGATACCATAGTCTATGTCCGTCCGCGCACGATCCCCAAGACCAGTTCCGGCAAGATCGAACGTCACAAGGCGCGGCAGCATTTTGCGGACGGGACGCTCGCGACGGTACAAATGGCGCAGCCTGCCGACGAACCGGAGCCCGCCGAGGCGTTGGACAAAGCACACCCGCCCCTCGATCAGGTCGGCAAGGTTTTCGCGGACTTCGGGCTTTCCGGCCGCGAAGAGTGGACATTGGCGGAGGCAGGGCTCGACTCCCTGCGACTGGTCGAATTCGCCGAGGAACTCAAAATGTTCCTGACGAATGGCGGACACGCCGATTTGAGCCATGTCGTGGACGTTCAGGTTTTGCAGAATATCGCGATCTGCGAGTTGGGCGCGCTGCTGGAGCAACTCGCCACCTCGCCCGTACAGGCCCGTCTGCGATTTGAAAGGGCCCTGACCGAACTTGGCCGGGAACATCGCTTGCTCGAACAGGAACTGATGCGGCGGGACACGCGCCTGCGCTTTGATCCTTCGCACCTGCCGCGGATCGCGGCCCGGCCACAGTCGAAGTCCGAAGGAATTCTGCTGACCGGAGGCACCGGCTTCTTCGGTCCGTTCCTGCTGTCCAGCTTGCTGCGGCAGACGGATCGGGACATTTATGTTCTGGTTCGGGCCTCTGATGACGTGCGGGGGCTCGAACGGCTGCGGACCGAGCTCCACAAGATGAGGCCGGATCAACCCGTGCCCGCGGAATGGCTCGGCCGGATCCATCCGGTTTGCGGCGACCTGAGCCGGATCAACCTCGGCCTGTCCACGACGCGCTGGAATGCTCTGGCCGAGCAGGTCGACACCATTTATCACAACGGCGCCTGGGTGAACTACCTGTACGATTACACGGCGATGCGCGCCGCGAACGTCGGCGGAACCAACGAGGTTATTCGTCTCGCCATGAGCCACCGTCCCAAGGTTCTAAATCACATCTCCACGACATTCGTGTTCGGCTGGTCGGTCAAGGAGGTCCTGTACGAACACGATGACAACACGGATCTGAACCTGCTCGATTTCGGCTATAGTCAGTCAAAGTGGGTGTCGGAGCAAGTGGTGCGCGACGCGATGCGCCAGGGCTTGCATGCGCGGATCTTTCGACCGGCGCTGATCACGCCGTCGGTCGATGGCGGGGGCGGCTCTTTTGACATCGCGGTACGCTTGATGACCTTCATGGTGCAGCACGGCATCAGCGCCACCGCCGGCAATCAGGTCAGCTTTTGTCCGGCGGACCTGACGGCCGACAACATCGTTGCCGTCGCCTCGCAGCCCGACAGCATTGACAGCACCTTTCACGTTACGCGGGACAAGTACGAGAGCATGCAAGACGTCATGAAGATCCTCTCTGCTCTGTCGGACAGGCGTTTCGATCACTATCCGCTGAAGGCATTTGTGCCCGAGGTCACGTCGCGCTGCCGTCCGGGCGACATACTCTTTCCCTTGCTGGATTTTTTCCTTCGTTCCACGGACAAGATCACGGCGATGGAGTTCAAGCGCTACGACAACGCGAACTACCGGCGCTTTCGCGACACGGCGGCGCATGGCAGGCCCGACGCGCCGCTTGAGGATGTTGTTCTCGGCCTGTGGCGGTTCATGCTGCGGCACAAGCTC
>JBFFQS010000210.1:0-3239 GCA_041573315.1 Amylibacter sp.
GAACTGACGCCCTATCGCGGCGGCTGGTGCGGCAACGAGATTCTGTCGACCGCCTTTCCGCCCAAGGTGCGCGAAAAGGCCCGCGACCTGACCTTCAAGTTCGGTGAGCAGTTGCGCAAGGAAGGTTATCGTGGCTATTTCGAGCTCGATTTCCTGATCGACAAGAAGACCGGCGACCTGTGGCTGGGCGAGTTGAATCCGCGCGTCACGGGGGCGTCCTCGATGACGAACCATGCGGCATTCGCCCATGCCGACGCGCCGCTGTTCCTGTTCCATCTACTTGAATTCTCTCGTAAAAAATTCAAGCTGGACGTGGAAGAGCTGAACGCGCGCTGGGCCGATCCCTCGATGATCGACAGCTGGTCGCAAATGGTGATAAAACACACCGAGGACAGCGTCGATATCTGCACCAACGTGCCGGAAACCGGCATCTACAAGATGCTCGGGGACGGGCGCGTGGTCTATGACCGTTTTGACTATCACCGTCGGGCGGTCGAGAGCGAAGACGAAGCCTTTTTCCTGCGTATCCTCCAGCCGGGCGATTATCGCTACGAGGGGGCCGACATCGGTATCCTCGTCACGCGCGGCCGGTCGATGACCAAGGGCTTCCAGTTGAACGAACGGGCGAAAAAATGGATTCACGGCATCAAGCAATCCGTCATGGCCAAGCCATTGGGCGCCGCGTCAGCGGGGCCTGCACTCGCGGACCCGGCTTTCAAGATCATGTAGTGGGGCGCGCGAACCTATGATTTGGCGCGCAATATCCGAATTGCAGCCCGGTCCCGCGTGGGCCGGGCTGTTTCGGGAATACTGGCCGGACTACAAACGCTGGTGGCTGAGCGAGGGCGAGGAAAACCGGGCGACCTATCTGGAGAGCCACAAGGCGCTGAAGACCCACATGCCCGAAATCGTGCCGCTGTACGAAGAGCTGTGCGAACTGGCCGGCGGCGGCGATCTGGCGGCGCGGTTCCTGAGCTTCCATTGTCCGCCACCCTATCTGTCGGGATGCAGCCAGGCGATCTGGCCGGGCAAGGAACCGGTCATGGTGCGCAACTATGACTATGATGCGAACGCCTTCGACAAGCTGGTGCTGCACACGCAATGGCAGGGCCGCAAGGTCATGGGTGTCAGCGACGGGCTGTGGGGGCTGGTCGACGGGGTGAACGACGCCGGTCTGGCCATTTCGCTGACCTTCGGCGGGCGGCGCGTTGTCGGTGACGGGTTCGGCGTGCCGCTGATCCTGCGCTATGTCCTGCAGACCTGCAAGACGGCGGAAGAGGCGGGCGAGGTTCTGTCCCGCGTGCCGTCGCACATGAGTTACAACGTCACCGTTCTGGACAAGAAGCGCAACTATCTGACGGCCATGATGGCGCCGGACCGCCCGACGGTGATTACCCGCGCGGCGGTGGCGACCAATCATCAGGAGTCGGTGGAGTGGGTCAGCCACGCGCGGTTCACGGCCACGGTCGAGCGCGAGCGCTATCTGTTGCAGCGCCTGACGCTGCACCGCGATACGCAGGACAAGTTCATCCATGCCTTCCTGAAGCCGCCGCTCTATTCGACCGCCTTTTCGCAGGGTTTCGGCACGCTTTACACGGCAGTCTACCGGCCCCGCAAAAAGGAAATGGAAATCCGTTGGCCCGGAACCGTCTGGTCGTTCTCGATGAACGATTTTCAAGAGGGCGGCCGCAAGGTGCAGTTCCCGGGCGCTGCCTGAACCGAAAGGAACCAAGCGATGTCTCATATTTTTCCGCGCGCGATCAAATCGCCGCCGCCGATGGCTGTCTCTGCCGAGGGCTGCTATTTCCGCGATGCCAGCGGCAAGCAGTACCTCGATGCGTCGGGCGGCGCGGCGGTGTCCTGTCTGGGCCACGGCGATGCAGAGGTCATCGGGGCGGTCAAGGCGCAACTGGACAGCCTTGCCTTTGCGCACACAGGGTTTTTCACTTCGGAACCGGCAGAGAAGCTCGCCGATCTGCTGATCGAGCATGCGCCCGGCGATCTGGACAGGGTTTACCTGGTGTCCGGCGGGTCCGAGGCGACCGAGGCGGCGATCAAGCTGGCGCGGCAGTATTTCGTCGAGAAGGGCGAGCCGCAGCGGGGCCGGATCATCGCGCGCAAGCAGAGCTATCACGGCAACACGATCGGCGCGCTGTCGGCGGGCGGCAACGAATGGCGGCGGGCGCAGTTCGGGCCCCTGCTGATCGACGTCAGCCACATCGACCCGTGCTATGAATACCGACTGCGCAGAGAAGATGAAACGCCCGAGGAGTACGGGCTGCGCGCGGCCAACTTGCTGGAAGAGGAACTGCTGCGGGTGGGGCCGGACACGGTCATGGCCTTCATGGCGGAACCGGTGGTTGGTGCTACGGCAGGCGCGGTCACGGCCGCGCCGGGCTATTTCAAGCGCATCCGCGAGATTTGCGACCAGTACGGCATCCTGCTGATCCTCGACGAGGTGATGTGCGGCATGGGGCGGACGGGAGCGCTCTTCGCCTGCGATCTGGAGGGCGTGGCGCCGGATATCCTGTGCATTGCCAAGGGCTTAGGGGCTGGCTACCAACCGATCGGCGCCATGATCTGCAGCAAGCAGATTTATGAGACCATTGGCGCGGGTTCCGGTTTTTTCCAGCACGGGCATACCTATATGGCCCACCCGACGGCGGCTGCCGCAGGGCTGGCCGTTGTCAACGCCATCCTGCACCGCAACCTGATCGCCAAGGTCCGGATACAGGGCGACAAGCTGAAGGAAGCGCTGCACGCGCGGTTCGACCACTACCCGAATGTCGGTGATATTCGCGGGCGGGGGCTGTTCCTCGGGGTGGAGCTGGTTTCGGACCGCGTCACCAAGGCGCCGTTCGACCCGTCGCTGAAACTGGCGGCGCGGATCAAGGCCCAGGCTTTCGCCGCCGGGCTGATCTGTTACCCGATGAGCGGCACGATCGACGGCAAAACCGGCGATCACGTGTTGCTGGCGCCGCCCTTCATAATCGAGGACGACCAGATAGAGGAACTGGTGGAAAAGCTGGGTCTTGCCATCGACCATTCGCTGGCGGCCGTCGCCACCTGACGCGGCATTTTGAAGGGGACGGCCGGTTGTCCGGCCGTCCCTTTGAAGCTTACGCGGACCGATAGAGTTTCGTCATTGAGAACTCGCGGTGTCCGAGGGCCTCTGCTGCTGTGAGGCGGCCGTTTGCGGTGCGTGTGATCATCTCGATCAGGCTGTCGCCGGCCTGGTC
>JBFFQS010000211.1:0-3206 GCA_041573315.1 Amylibacter sp.
CAAGGCGCTGGTGGAGCGTTTCGGACAGGGTGGTTACGACTATGCCGGAGATGCAGCAGCGGACGTGCCGGTCTGGATGAGCGCCCGGGAGGCGATCGTGGTCGGTCACCATCCGGCCGCCGTCCGGAAGCTGGACGCCAACGGCGTTAAAGTCACGGAACTGCCGAAAACCTGGTCGCGCCGCAGCATGGGCAAGAGCCTGCGGCCGCATCAGTGGGTCAAGAACGTCCTGCTGTTGTTGCCCCTGATCGCCGCGCACCGTTTGGACGCGGACAGCCTGATCGCGGTTCTCGTGGCGACGGCGGCGTTTTGCGCGGCGGCTTCTTCCATCTATCTGATCAACGACCTGCTGGATCTTGAGGCCGACCGCCTGCACGCCGAGAAACGCTTTCGGCCGGTTGCCGCGGGGAACATGAAGATCCCGGATGCGATGCTGGTTGCCGGCACGCTGGGGATTTTCGCGCTGATCTTTTCTTCGCTGCTCGGCGGTTGGTTCGTTCTGGTGACGATGCTGTATATGGCCCTTTCGACGATTTACTCGCTGAAGCTCAAGAAGATCAGGTGGCTGGATATCGGAACGCTGGCCAGTTTGTTCACGCTGCGCGTTCTGGCCGGTGCTGTGGCGGCGCAGGTATTTGCCTCGATGTGGCTGGTGGCATTCGTCTTCCCCACCTTTCTGGCGCTCGGCGGTGTCAAGCGGCTGACCGAACTGACGCTCGCGCAGTCCGATGGGCGGATACCGGGGCGAGGCTACACGCCTGCCGACCGCGGGTCGCTTCTGAACACGGACCTTGTCGCGACGGGTGCGTCTCTGGCTGTATTCTACACCTATACATTCAGTGACAGCGCAAGAGAGCTCTACCATGACCTTGCAATGTTGCGACTGGCCGGAGTGCCCTTCGCGATCTGGCAGGCGCGCATGATCTACCTCGGCTGGCACGGCGAGCAGGATTACGATCCGCTGGTCTTCGCCATGAAGGATATCAAGGGTATTGCGCTGGTGCTCGCAACCCTCGGCATGATCCTCTATGCCTCTGCCGGCCTCTAGATCGACATCTTCTTGAAGATCGGTTCCGGGATCGACCGGATGATGAGCATGATGTAGCGCCAGAACCACGGCGTGTAGATCGTGTTGCGGCGTTTTTTCGCGGCCTGCCACAGGTCTTCGGCCACCGCCTCCGGCGCTGCGACCAAAAACATTCCCGGCAGTCCCCATGTCATCGCGGTATCGACGAAACCGGGCTTGACGGTGACCACGTGGCCGCCGGACCTGTTCAGCCGGTTGCGCAGGCCGGACAGGAATGTGTGGAAGCCCGCCTTGGCTGCGCCGTAGGTATAGTTGCCGATGCGGCCCCGGTCGCCGGCTACCGAGCCGACGCCGATCACCGTGCCACCGCCGCGCTCCTCCATCACCGGCGCGAGAGCCAGCAGGAATTGCACCGGACCGCAGAAACTGTCGGTGATCGTATCGCCTGCAAGCGCGGGGTCGGCGTCTATCGCGGATTGCGGCGGCATCGAGCCGACGAAGACCGCCGCGTTGATCATCCCGTCCGAGGTGCCGGCCGCGTCGAGAATCTTTTGGAACCCGGCGGGTTTGCGGATATCGAAGGTGATGCTTTCCACGCGACCGCCGCCGCGCAGCTCGCAATCCTTGGCGGTGCGGGCCAGATCGTCGGCGTCGCGGGCCGCCAGCACCAGATCGCAGCCCTCTTCGGCGGCTTTTCGGGCGAAGGCGCGGCCCATGGCGGAACTTGCGCCCAATATGATCCATGTGTCGGTCATGATCGTCCCCTTATGCCGAGGCGCCTGACCAGATCGGTTTCCAGTAAGCGGCCGGGATCTGCCTGATCCGCGAGTTTGCGAAAGCCGGGCAGGGTTGAATAAGACTTTTCAAAGGCCTCGGCTGTCCCGAGGCTGTCCTTTGCCGCATAGGGACGCCCGCCGGCGGACAGGCAAATCTTTTCGAGTTGCCGGAACAACTCGCTGACATTGCCCCGGTTGCGGATATCCGTGGCGAGCGTGAAGCCCTCTCGCGGGAAGGACAGCAGCCCGTCGCCCTGCGGTCCCAGTCGTTTCAGCACGGCCAGAGGCGAGGCCTGTCCGGAGGCCGAGATCAGCGTCAGCATCTCGCGCAGCACCGGTTCGGCACCGTCCGGCGGGATCACGCATTGGAATTGGTGAAATCCTGTCTTGCCGTAGAGCCGGTTCCAGTCGTGAATGCGGTCGAGCGGAAAAAAGAAGGTCTGCATGGGGCGCAGGGCTTCACGTCCCGCGGATGGTACACGGTTGAAATACGTGCGGTTGAACAGGCGGACCACGATGGGCGACAGAAGCATGGATGGCGCATTGAACGGCACTGAAGCGGGCCGTTTGTCCCGTGACGCGACAGGCGTGTCCGATATTTCGGCCTCTTCCAGTATGCCGCGCCCGAGCCTGTCGCCTGCGGCGGTCGCGTCGACCCAGCCGACGGAATAGCGCGCATCGGATGCCTCGAATGCCTCGATGAATTCGCCGAGACTGTCGATCCGGCGTTCGCGCACTCGCATGGCGGCGGAGGCGCAGGGCGCCAGCCTGATGCGCGCGGACAGGATGATGCCGGTCTGGCCCAACCCGCCCAGGGTGGCCTGAAACAGCGCCTTGTTGCGCTTCGGGCCGACCCGGATTGTGGTTCCGTCGGGCTTGAGCAATTCGATGCTCTGGACATGGGCGCCGAAGCTGCCGTCGATGTGGTGGTTCTTGCCGTGCACGTCGTTGGCGATGCAGCCGCCCAGCGTGGCGAAGCCGGTGCCGGGCATGACGGCAGGGAACCAGCCTTTGGGCGCGAAGCTGCGAAGGATGTCCGCGATGGTAACGCCTGCTTCGGCCTCCAGCAGGCCGGTGGCCGGGTCGAAGTCCAGAAATCGGTTAAGCCGCGTCATGTCGATCGCCGCGCCGCCGTGGTTCTGCGCCGCGTCGCCATAGGACCGGCGGTTGCCGAAGGCGGGTGCGGGGGCCTCTGCCATTAAGGTCAATAGGTCGCGCAGCTTTTCCGACCGGGCGATCCTGCCATTCGCGACGATCGCGCGGCCCCAGCCGCTATAGTCAGTTTCATTCCAGCGCATTGTCTGCCTTTGTAGCTTTGGCTTCGGCGATGGGAAAGACCAGAAGGCCCAAAGCCACCGCGAACCAGAGGGTTGTAACACGGATGATGGCGGTTGCCGGAATGG
>JBFFQS010000212.1:0-3186 GCA_041573315.1 Amylibacter sp.
CCCGCCGGATCGTGCGAGATCGCGACATGCGGCGCGCCTTGCAGCCGGATCGCACGGGTCAGGCGGCGCGTATCGATGCCGCCCACGCCGACGCGGCCATGTTTCAGCAGCCAGTCGGACAGGTTCGACTGTGCCCGCCAGTTTGACGGCTCGGTCGGGTCCCATTTAACCACCATCGCGCGTGCAACGGGATGTGCCTGTTCGTCGTCTTCTTCGTTAACGCCGGTATTGCCGATATGCGGGAATGTGAAGGTCACGGCCTGGCCCGCATAGGACGGGTCCGTCATGATTTCCTGATAGCCGGTCATCGCCGTGTTGAAACACAGCTCCGCCTGAATCGTTCCGGTGGCCCCGAAACCGCGGCCATAGAAGGTGGTTCCGTCAGCTAATACTATGCAAGCTGTTGGTTTTTCACCGCTTTTTACGGGCGAAACAGGCGCGCTCATGGGCGTAATCCTTCGGTAAATTTGCGCGAAACTACGGTGAAGACGGGGATAGGTCAAGCCTTGCTCTGAAAAATGAAAGGGGGTGAAATACCGCCGCCCGATGCCGCTGTATACGGTTGAGGTTGCAATTAATTTTAGGTAATGTATTTGGTCTTGAAATCGTTAAGCGACAGGAAAGAACTCTATGCGTGATAAGATTACAGCTGCTATGAAAACCGCCATGCTCGACAAGGAGGCCGACCGTCTGGCGACCCTGCGCCTGATCAATGCGGCGATCAAAGACCGTGATATTGCCTTGCGCGGCGAGGGTAACACCGATGGCGTTGACGATGGCGCGATCCTCGGCATCCTAGGGAAGATGGTCAAGCAACGTCAGGACAGCGCGCAGCAATATGAGGCCGCCGGCCGGACCGATCTGGCCTGCCGTGAGCGCTTCGAGATCAAGGTTATCGAAGAATTCCTGCCGAAGCAGCTGTCCGATGACGAGGTCAAAGCGGCGGTGCAGAAAGCCGTTACGTCCGTCGGTGCGGAAAGTATCCGCGACATGGGCCGCGTCATGGGCATTCTCAAGTCCAACTATGCGGGACAGATGGACTTCGGCAAGGCAGGCGGGGCCGTCAAGCAACTGCTGGGTTAGCCGGCCCCTGATTGCGATGCGGCGCGAAAGTATTTCGCCACCAGCAGCAGCGACAAAGACAGTACAGCGATCAAACCGAAACCGTGGCGCAGGCTGAACAGCTCCGCCACGCCGCCGATGAGTGGAGGGCCGATCAGCATGCCGCCATATCCCAGCATCGTGACGGCGGCCATTGCGTGGCCCTTGGAATAGGCCTTTTGCCGTGCTGCCTCGGCAAAGGCGATTGGGGCGAGCAGGGACAGGCCCGTGCCCATCACGGCATAGCCGATCCAGACGATCCAGTGGACTGGCGCGGCGACCGTGATGAAGCTGCCGCAAGCACCTGCACAGGCAGCAAAGACGACCGAGTTGCGCGGCCCGAAGCGATCGATGATCATGTCGCCGCTGAGCCGCATCGTCACCATGGCCACCGCGAACCAGACGAGGCCGCTTGCGCCGATCGCCTCGGTCTGGTCGAACCGGTCGACGACATAGAGCGCGCCCCAGTCCTGTACAACGCCCTCGGCCATGAAGGCCACAAGTGCGACAACGCCGATCATTGCCAGACGCCCACCCGGCAGCACGATGATCTTGGCGGGCGGCAGGATGCCTCCGTCGGATTTCGTCCAGTTTGCGCGGTCAACGAAAAACAGCACCGCCATCATGGCAACCGTGGCCAGCAGGAAATGCAGGACCAGACCAGCGCCTGCCGATGAGGCCAGAATTCCGGTCGCAGCACCTGTGCCGGCCCCGATGCTCCAGGTGCCATGCATCCGCGACATGATGGATTTCTCGCAGGCGGCCTCGACCTCTGTCGCGAAACCGTTCATTGCCATGTCTAGGGCGCCACCGAATGCCCCGTAAAGGAACATGACGATACCAAGCGTCAAAGGGCTGGGCGCCAGCGCCAGCAGTGGGATATTGGCGGCCATCAGCCAGGCCGCGCGCTTGGCGACGAAATATTGCCCGAAGGTATCGCACCAGCGGCCTGACAGAGCCATGGCCATGACCGCGCCCACGCCCATGCACAGCAGCAGCAGGCCCAGTTGCTGTTCGCCCAGCGAGAGCTTATCCCGTATTGTCGGAATGCGCGACGCCCAGACCCCGAACAGAAAGCCGTTCAGGAAGAAGTAACAGACCGCGGACCGGATCGCTGGCCTGACCTCACCCATCGCGGTTGCCGTCAGGGACGTGTGCGGCATTTGGCGAGTGCCGTCTGAAGGTCTCCATGCAGAGCAAGCCTTTCCTCACTGCTCAAAAACGCACCCAGCTCTATCTCGCGGTTCTCGCCCGTCAGCGTCAGGTAGTTTTCGATCTTTTGATCTTTGTACAGGGTGAGCTTTACCCAATAAGGGTTGGCATGCCAATACGCGTCCTCGGCCCTTGGATTATACCGATGGACGGCGATCAGGTCTGGCCACAAGCGAAGGTGTTCCGACACGGTGCCGTCGTGATAATTACGCTGAAAGAAATACCACAGCAGACCCAGCGCCAGCAGCATGAAGGGAAGTATTCCCAGAAAGGCCAAGGTCCCCAGAAGAGGCCAAAGCGGTATTGTCATCAGGACCGCCGTGATCGTGATCAGCCAGACGAATCCTGTCATAGGCAGCGACCGGTGAGGTCGCAGCGTGATTTCGTAAAGTGGCGGATCGTCGCGGTCCGTCACATCGAAAAAGGCCGATGCGGTTGCATCGGCCTCTGTCTTATCTGTTATTCGATCTGCCATCAGTGATGCGGATGTTTGTCCCACATGTCCTGCGTAGGCAGGGTTTCGAAGGTGTGCTCCGGTGGCGGGTTCGACAGGGTCCATTCCAGCGTATCCGCATGCTCGCCCCAGTAGGCGTTCTCGGTCACCGGTTTGCCGTAGCGCAGGGTGTAGAACACAACGCCGATGAAGAACACGAACGAAGCGAAGGACAGGAACGCACCGTAGGACGAAATCTCGTTCCAGTAGGCGAACTGCTCCGGATAGTCGATGTAGCGGCGTGGCATGCCCTGACGTCCCAGGAAGTGTTGTGGGAAGAAGGTCAGGTTGGCGCCGATGAACATTGCCCAGAAGTGCAGCTTACCGGCCCATTCAGGATACTGGCGTCCCGACATCTTGCCGATCCAGTAGTAGACACC
>JBFFQS010000213.1:0-3180 GCA_041573315.1 Amylibacter sp.
GTATTCCGCCACGACGGATGCGGCAAGGGAATTGTCGTGGGCGCGTGCTCGCGCCAGTTCCGGACGGTCCCGGTCACCGTGCCTTTGCCGATGTGCCAGCGCTGCGCGTAGCCGCCGACCAGCAGGGTCAGGCGGATTTGCGGCATTTCGGCCAGCACCGGCGCCCGCCAGTGATCGGCGCAGAGCTTTGGCGGCGGCAGGTCAGCGCCCTTGGCGTCATAGCCCGGAAAGCAAAAGGCCATCGGCAGGATCGCGAATTTGCTGCGGTCATAGAAGGTCGCGGCATCCACCCCCATCCAGTCGCGCAGGCGCTCGCCGGAGGGATCGGAGAACGGCCGCCCGCTGTCGTGGACCCGCGCGCCGGGGGCCTGCCCCGCGATCAGGATGCGCGCGGTCGGCGAAGGCCAAGCCACGGGGCGCGGTTCGTGGGCCGTGTGGGTCGCGGCGAAGCGCCCGGCGCAGAGGCGGCAGCTGGAAATACGGGATTCGAGGGCTTCAAGCGTCATGGCTCCGCCTAGCACAGTTTTTTGCGGGGCTCAAAATAACAGTTGCATCATTTCAACATTTCTAGAAATATTGAAATATGAAGAGATTCGAAACCACGGAATTGTCGCTGACCGAAGCCGCCGCCGCCTTTGCGGCGCTGGGCTCGGAACAGCGTTTGGGCATCCTGCAAGTGCTGGTGCGCGCCGGTCCCGAGGGCCTGTCGATGGGTGAGCTGGGCGAGCGCAGCGGCGTCAGGGGTTCCACCCTGACGCATCATCTGAGGATTCTGACCGCCGCCGGGCTGGTCGAACAGGCGAAACAGGGGCGCAGCATCATCTGTTCGTCCATTGCCTATGATCAAATCGAAGAACTGTCGCGGTTCCTGCTGCGGAACTGTTGCGAGGATGCGGTGCCGCCTCTGGTAAAAGGGGACCACGGGCATGGCTGAGGTGACGCAACCAACACTTCGGCGCGGCGGGTCCCTGCGGCGGATCGACAAGGCCTGGGGCCTGTTCGCCGCGATCCTGCTGGGGCTGGCGATCCTCGCGCCTTCGGAGGTCTGGCCTTCGATCCTGTCCATGCTGGATAATCTGGGCAGCACCGCGATTTTCATCGCCATCGCCGTCCTGATGATCGCTTACCTGCGCGCCACCGGAGCCGAGGCCATTGTCGGCAAGGCGTTTCAGGGCAGCCAGAGCCGGATGATCGTGCTTGCCGCGCTGGTCGGCGGGCTTGCGCCGTTCTGTTCCTGCGAAGTGATCCCGTTTGTCGCCGCCCTGCTGGCCATGGGCACGCCGCTGTCCGCCGTCATGGCCTTCTGGCTGGCTTCGCCGATCATGGACCCGGCGATGTTCGTCATAACTTCGGGCGCGCTGGGGGTGGATTTCGCTATCGGCAAGACGGTGGCCGCCGTCGGTTTCGGGCTTTTCGGCGGGTTTTCGGTAATGGCTCTGTCGCGGACGGCGCTGTTCGCCGATCCGCTGCGCGCTACGTCGGTGACCTCCTGCGGCTGCGGTTCCAGCGATCCGTTCCGGGGCACGGCTGTCTGGGCGTTCTGGCGTGATGGCGCGCGTATGAAAGCTTTCCGTGACACTGCCCTGCAAAACGCGCTGTTCCTGCTGAAATGGCTGGCGCTGGCTTATCTGGCCGAAGCGGTCATGGTCCGCTTCGTTCCGGCGGAGTGGATCGCGACGACACTGGGCGGCGAGGGCCTGAGGCCGATATTCCTTGGCGCGCTGGTCGGCGGGCCGGCCTATCTGAACGGCTATGCCGCCGTGCCTCTGGTGCAGGGGCTGGTCGGGCAGGGTATGAGCCAGGGGGCCGCCATGGCGTTCATGATGGCGGGATCGGTGTCCTGTATTCCGGCGGCGATCGCCGTCTGGGCGCTGGTCAGACCGCGCGTCTTCGCCGCCTATGTCGCTTTAAGATTTACCGGATCGCTGATCGCCGGCCTGGTCTGGGCGGCGGTTTCAGCCGCCTAGACCAAGACTGTTATCCCGCGAAATTCACCAGCAGGGTCGCGCCCAGCAGCAGGGCTATGGACAGGACCATTGAGCCTGTCGGCCAGTTGCGCGCCATGCGTCCCTCTGGCCCGTGCGAGCGGTGCAGGCGGCGAATCGTGTTATTGATCCTGTTGCTCAGGAAGGTCAGGATCGAGTCGTAGACATGCGCCACGAAGGCGGCCAGCACCCGGATGACACTGGGCGCCGCCTTGCGGTAGGTCCAGTCGGAGTCGAGATTAACCGATTTCAACTCGGGCGGGTAAATCCCAGTCCGCATGAGCACCGTAAAGGCCAGCGCCGAAAAGAACAGAAGCTGCAACTGGGTGATCACGTGTGTCGTTGTATAGCTCTCGTATTGCACCTCGTAGGGCAACAGCGCATAGAGCGGTGCTGGGTAGACCCCGATCGCGATACACAAAAACGCGGTTATTCCCATCGCCAGCAGCATATGCGTCGGTGCCTCCTTGGGGCGCAGGCCGCTGTCATGGGCGAAGAAGGTGAAATAGGGAATCTTGATGCCTGAATGGTGAAACACACCGGCCGAGGCAAATAGCAGAATCGCCCAAATGATATTGTAATGCTCCTTGACCGAGGCCGACAGGATCAGCGACTTGGTGACGAAGCCGGAAAACAGCGGGAAGGCCGAAATCGACGCGGCGCCGACAACGCAAAAGATCATGGTGAGCGGCATGGTCTTGTATAGCCCACCCAGCTCGGACCCCTTGGCGGTGCCGGTACGGAACAAAACCGCGCCCACGCTCATGAACAGCAGCGCCTTGTACAGGATATGGGCAAAGGCATGTGCCGCCGTGCCATTCAATGCCAGCTCGGTGCCAATTCCGATGCCGACCACCATGAAGCCAAGCTGGTTGTTCAGCGAATAGGCCAGGACGCGGCGCAGGTCGTTCTCGATCACCGCATAGAAGATCGGGAACAATGTCATCGCTGCCCCGATATAGACCAGGATTTCGGTTCCGGCGAAGCCGCGCGCCAGGGCATAGACTGCCAGTTTGGTTGTGAAGGCAGACAGGATCACCGTACCGGTGACGGTCGCCGCCGGATAGCTGTCCTGCAACCAGTTATGCAACAGCGGAAAGGCGCATTTTATCCCGAAACTTAAGAATATAAAATATGTAGCGGGCGATCCCAACGTCATTCGGTCAAACGCGATAGTGCCTGTCTCGGCATGCCA
>JBFFQS010000214.1:0-3152 GCA_041573315.1 Amylibacter sp.
CTTCGTCCTTGGCTTTCACATAGTCCAGCAGCTTGCGGCGCAGAGCGACCATTTTCAGCAGACCACGGCGGGAATGGTTATCCTTTTTGTGGGTTTTGAAATGCTCGGTCAGCGTGTTGATGCGGGATGTCAGGATAGCGACTTGAACTTCGGGGGATCCTGTGTCGCCCTCTTTCGTGGCGTATTCCTTGATGAGCTGTTCTTTCAGCTCGGCTGTAATCGACATCGGGGTCTCCTTAAAGGTTAGAGTTATGGCATATGCCGGGATGTCGTCCAGCAAAGCCCGTGGAGGCCGCGAATTTGCGCGGTTGGCGGGTCTATATTGGGAATTCGGGCAAAAGAAAAGCAATAATTGCGTGATCAGGCAACAGGTTTCGTGCGTTTGAGCGCAACAAGATTGGACAGGAAAAGAGTTATCACAACGATTGCGCCGCCGATCAGCGCCCATTGGCCGGGGTCTTCGCCGAGCACGAGCCAGACCAGCAGCGGCGCCAGAACCGATTCCAGCAGGATCATCAGCGCAACTTCGGCAGAGGTGATATAGCGCGGCCCGATGGCCAGAAAGGTCATGCTGAGCGGAATGAATACGCCGCCGTGCAGGATGACATAGAGCGGATCATAGCCGGTGAAGTTGAATGGATCGGCGAAGGGAAACACCAGCGCCGCGCTTCCGAGGAAGGAAATTGGCACGGCGGGTATCAGCGACACGCCCTTGGCCTTTCGCGCCACCGTGATCGCAAGCCCGAAGGCCATGGCGACACAGAGCGCAACGAAATCGCCGAGCAGGGATGAAGTTTCGCTTTTGGTCGAACCAAAGGCGATCAACGCGATGCCGGTCATGACGATCAGCATGGTGAAGACCATGCGCCGGCTGATGCGCTCACCCAGCCAGACGCGGCTGAAAATCGCGGCGAACACCGGCATGGTTGCCAGGATGAACACCGTATTCGCCACCGATGTCAGGCGGATCGACAGGACAAAGCAGATCGCGCTTATGATCATCAGGCCTGCGTAGGCCAGCCCGTAGCGCCCGATCGCCCGCGTCCGCTCCACCGCGCCGAACCCATAGATCGCGAACAGCCCGGCCAGAACCATCAATCCGGTCAGCAGAGAGCGCCAGAACACCACCGACAGCGTATCCATGCTGATCAACCGGATCAGCAAGCTGTCCGGAACGATCATCAGCACGCCGAAGGCGGTGATCAGCAACCCTTTTGACTGATCGCTCATGGCGCGGGCTCCGGCCAGAAGACAGGCTGCACGTGATAGCCGATATAAAGCGGGTGTTTCGGATGCCCCGCCTTGCTGAGCCCCAGATGCGTCAGTGGCTTGGGCTGGGCCCGCAGCAGCGTCTCGACCCGCGGGCCGCGGTTCAGGTGTTCGCCATGCGTGCCCCAGGCGCAGACAATCGCGTCGGCCCATTCGGCGGCTTGCGTGATGGTCGCATCATTCAACGGACCGACCGGATCGGGTTGCGCGCGCATATCCTTCGGATCGGTTGCGCGGAAAGCAAATATGTTACAGACCCGGAACGCGCCATAACCCAACGCCCGCGCCCGGCGTTCGCAGCGTTCCACGGTCGGGTCGTTCTGTACTTCGGTCGCGGTGGACGGGTTCAACATGACAAATAACACGCGATCTCCGCCTTTGTCCCAGACCCGGGTCAACTCGTAGCGGTAGGCCTCGCAGTCGGAATAGATCGCTTGCGATTGCGCATCGCCCTTTAAGTGGGTGCGTGTAATCATGACTCGGGTTTGACGAAAACGCGGGTCGGGTGCAACTCTCCGGCCTTGTAGACGCCGATGGCGACCGGCTCGCCGTCGCAGGACACCCATGCCTCTTCGCCATATTCCAGATCGGAGGACGCCACCATGCCGGGATTGCCGTTGCGCAACCGGGCCGCGGCCTCTGGCCGGCAGCGCAGTTCGGGCAGGTCGGTCAGGCCGGCCTCGACGGGAAGCAGATGTTCCTCCAGCTCCGGCGTTTTCGCCAGCGCGTCGATTTCCCCGACCGTGATGCAATCGGACAGTTCGAAAGGGCCGGACCAGATACGGCGCAGGGTCTCGACATGGCCGTGGCAGCCTAGCATTTCGCCCAGATCCCGGGCGATGGAGCGCACGTAGCCGCCCTTGCCGCAGGTCATTTCCAGCGTCACGTGGTCGGCATCGGGCCGCGCGACGAATTTCAACTCCTCGACCCAAAGAGGCCGCGCCGCCAGGTCCAGATCCTCGCCGTCGCGGGCCAGTTTATAAGCGCGCTGGCCATCGACCTTGACGGCGGAGAACTGCGGCGGGACCTGCATGATGTCGCCCTCGAATTCGGTCAGCGCGGCCTTGATTTCGACGTCCGTGGGGCGGGCGGTGCTCTCGGCGATCACTTCGCCCTCGGTGTCGTCGGTATTGGTCGCCTGACCGAGGCGCACGGTGAACTCGTAGGCCTTCAGCGCGTCGCTGATATAGGGGACCGTCTTGGTCGCCTCGCCCAGCGCCACTGCCAGAACGCCTGTCGCCTCGGGGTCGAGCGTGCCGGCATGGCCCGCTTTTTTAGCGTCCAGCGCCCATTTGACCTTGTTCACGACCGAGGTCGAGGTCATGCCCGCAGGCTTGTCGACGATCAGCCAGCCGTCGATGCGTCTTTTGGTGCTGCGTTTCGACATGGGCTAGGACGAGATGTCTCTTTTGACGGTTTCCTGGTTCAGCAGCCGCCGGGTTTCGTCGAGCTGGTCGAAGGTCTGGTCGATGACGAATTTCAGTTCCGGCGAGAATTTCAGTTCAATCGCCCTGGTCACGGCACGGCGCAACTCGCCCTTGTTTCGGTTCAGCGCCGCGATCACCTGATCGGCATTGCCGCCGCCCAGCGGCAGCACGAAGACCAGCGCCCGTTTCAGGTCGGGCGTGGTGCGGACCTCGCCCACGGTGACCGAGACATGCGCAAGTTCGGGATCGTGGATGTCGCCCCGGTTCAGGATGTCGGCCAGCGCACGACGGATCACTTCGCCGACGCGCAGCTGGCGCTGGCTCGGGCCACTTGAAATGCTGTCTTTGCGATGTGCCATACCGTTTCCTTCCAGATCGCCCGTTTAGGGCAGTTGCGGGGGTCCCGCAAGCAGGTTAAACCATTGCCAACAGAATTTGGAGCTTTGAAATGACCGC
>JBFFQS010000215.1:0-3146 GCA_041573315.1 Amylibacter sp.
GCCGGACTCGTCGCCTATAGTAATGCGGATTGCCTTGGGCAGGTTGTATTTCGGCACCAGCCGCGCAATGACGCCGTGCTCTCGCAGTTTGGCGTCCGCTTTTGCGACTTCGTCCTCCGACCGGAACCGTGCCAGAATGAAATTGGCGAAGGACGGGTCGGACGGAATGCCGATTGCATCCAGTTCGGCGGCCAGCCAATCGCGCCACTTGGCGTTTTCGAAGCGGCAATAGTCGACATAGTCGCGGTCCCGAACGGCGGCTTCCGCTGCGGCCAGCGCCGCCGTGCTGACGTTGAAGGGTCCGCGCATCCGAAACAGCGCGTCCATGATCGTGTCGTTGGAATAGCCCCAGCCGATCCGCAGGCTGCCGAGCCCGTAGATTTTCGAAAACGTCCGCGTCATCATCACGTTATCACGGCTTTCGGCCAGCGACGCTCCGCCGTCGAAGCCATCGACATATTCGGCATAGGCCCCGTCGAGCACCAGGATCGCCTGTTACGGCAGGTTTTCGGCCAGACGAATGATATCCGCATCCGGCGTCATCGTTCCGGTCGGGTTGTTCGGGTTGGCGATGAACACCAGCTTCGTGCGCTCGTTGCACGCGGCAAGCAGGGCATCGACATCCGTCACTCGGTTGTTTTCCGGTGCGGAAACGGGCGTCGCGCCGACAGTCTGTGCCGCGATCTTGTACATGCCGAAGCCATGCTCGGTATACAGCACCTCATCGCCCACGCCGGCAAAGCAGCGGCACAGGAAAGAGATCAGCTCGTCCGAGCCGCAACCGATGATGATATTCTCGAATTTCAGGCCGTGCACCTCGGCAATCGCCTTGCGCAACGAGGAATGGTCCGAAGACGGATACAGATGCAGCGACTTGGCCGCTTCCTGATAGGCGGCAACAGCCTTCGGGCTCGGCCCCAACGGATTTTCGTTGGAGCTGAGTTTTATGACGTCGTCGCGGCCGGAAATCTGGCTCTCGCCGCCGACGTAGAGCGAAATGTCCTTAATTCCCGGCTTCGGGGTGATCTTTGCCATTCTCTTCACCTGATTGATCTGCGCGTGTCTAATAGCGCCGCAACAGTCCGAAGGCCAGCAGAATAGACGCGCTAATAGAAAGTCTGAGGGTCGATATCGATGCTGATCCGCATATTGTTGGGCAGTTTCACCGAATTCCGCCATGCGGCCAGCACGGGCTGGATCGGTGCCCCCTTCGGCGCCTTGACCAGCAAGCGCACGCGGTGGCGGCCGCGAACGCGGGCGACGGGCGCGGGCGCGGGGCCGAAAATCTCCGCCCCCAACTGGCGCAGCGCACCGGCGTTGCGCACAAGCCGGTTGGCCACATCGAACACCGGTTGCAGGTCCGGCCCAGACAGGACAATGCCCGCCAGCCGCCCGTATGGTGGCACGCCGGCGTGTTCACGCTGCGCCGCCTCGGCCTGCCAGAAGCGCTCGTCATCGTCGGCCAGAATGGCGTGGATCACCGGATGATCGGGTTGCAGGGTCTGAAGATAGGCCACCCCGCGCTTGCCGACACGCCCAGCGCGGCCCGCGACCTGCCGCATCAACTGAAAGGTCCGCTCCGCCGCGCGCAGGTCGCCGCCGTGCAGACCCAGATCGGCGTCGATAACGCCGACCAGCGTCAGCAGCGGAAAGTTATGGCCCTTGGCGACCATCTGGGTGCCGATGATAATGTCGGCCTCGCCGGACGCGATCTGGCCGATGCGCTCCTTCAGCGCGCGCGCCGTCATCGCCATGTCAGACGACAGGATTGCGATGCGGGCGTCGGGGAAACGGGCCTCGGTTTCCTCTGCCAGCCGCTCGACGCCCGGCCCGACGGCGGCCAAACGGTCCTCGACGCCACAGCTCGGGCATTCGGTCGGGACAGGCTTTGTCTCGCCACATTGGTGGCACATAAGATACTTGTGGAAGCGGTGCTCGACCATGCGCGCGTCGCAATGATCACAGGCGATCTGATGCCCGCAGGCGCGGCAGACCGTGATCGGCGCATAGCCGCGGCGGTTCAGGAACAGCAGCGATTGCTCTCCGGCGGCCAGCCGTTTCTGGACCTCTGACGCCAGAGCATTCGACATCCAGCGCCCGCGCTCCAACTGGCCCTCACGCAGATCGATGGCCCGCATCTCGGGCAGTTCCGCCGCCCCGAAACGAGCGTCCAGATTCAGCCGCTTGTACTTGCCCGAAGCCGCGTTGACCCATGTCTCCAGCGATGGCGTTGCCGAAGCCAGGCCAACGGTCGCCCCACATATCGAGGCCCGCATCACCGCCATGTCGCGGGCACTGTAGAGCACGCCATCCTCTTGCTTGTAGGACGTATCGTGTTCCTCGTCGACGATCACGAGACCCAGATCCCGGAACGGCAGGTAGAGCGCCGAGCGCGCGCCGACAACCAGCTGCGCCCCGCCTTCTCCGACCATACGCCAAGTGCGGCGGCGCTCGGTCATGGTCACGCCGGAATGCCATTCGGCGGGCCGCGCGCCAAAGCGTTTCTGCACCCGATCGAGGAATTCAACCGTCAGGGCGATCTCGGGCAGCAGCACCAGCGCCTGACGTCCTTGCCGGATACATTCCGCGACCGCTTCCAGATATACTTCGGTCTTGCCCGAACCGGTCACGCCCTTCAGCATGAAAGTCTGATAGGTCTGCGCCGCCACCGAGGCCCGCAGAGCCTCTGCCGCCGCAGTCTGCTGTTCGGTCAACTCAACACTGGCGGCCTTCGGGTCCAGCGACGGAAACGGCGCGTCGCGCGGGGTTTCCACCTCCAGCACCACGCCCTGTTTAACCAGCCCCTTGACGACAGAACCTGAAACGCCCGCCATTTCGGCCAGTTCACCCAACTGAAAGGGCAGGCCCTGATGCTCCTCCAACACCGCGATAACGCGCTCGCGGGCCGATGTCATCCGGTCCGGCTCCTCCGGGCCCAGCATATAAAGCTTGCGCATGCCGGGCGGATCGGCCAGCCCCGGCGCACGGGTGGCAAGGCGCAGCATCGCGTGAATTGGCGTGAGAGTGTAGGCTGATACCTTCTCCAGAAAGATCTGCATTTCCTCGCGCATCGGGGCAACGTCCAGGACGCGGATCACCGGCTTTATCTTTGCCGGATCGAACCCGCCCTGCCCCGGCCCCCAGAC
>JBFFQS010000216.1:0-3129 GCA_041573315.1 Amylibacter sp.
GACGACGACAACCGCGCGGTTCTTTTTCATCTGGACCAACCGGTCCCACTGGGCATGGACGACCAGCGTGTCGCCGACCTGAAACGGGATCACGCCGATGCGGGTGCCTTCGTGATCTTCGGTCTCGACATAGCTGAAAGTTTCGCCGCCGCGATAGATCGCCAGCAAGCTCAGGCCGAGGGACTGGCGGAAGTCGATCTCTCGTGCAGTCTTACCGATGAAACTGCTGTCCGGCGGGATAACGATCTCTGCCACACCGGCCCGCGTCGGCACGAACTCTTCGGTGAAAATATTGAGGTCGTCGTGCAGGACGAGGCCGTAGTCGAGAGCCATTTCCTTCACGTCCGCCTTCTTGCCGAGGATGGCCAGACGACAGTCGTTGCCGATCGTTTGCGTCAGTTTCGGGGCGATGATCCGGTTGCCGGAAGCATAATAGCCGATGACATAGAGGTGCTGCGCCTCCATGATCTCGCCGATCTTTTCTCCCAGCAGCAGGTTTCCGGCGGGCACGGAGACCTCGAAGATGTCGGCGTCCAGCCCGTACAGCCGCTTCAGGTATTCGTGCATCGATTGGCCCGACGAGCCGTCCCTGTGATGCACCGCCGGCAGCACCCATTTGCCGAAGATCATGAAATAGGCGATGCCGCTGACCAGCAGTGCCGCACCGACCGGGGTGACGGAGAACAGGCTGAAGGCTTGCATTTTCTGGCCTTCCGGCAGATCGGTGTTCGCGGTCACGATCAGGTCGTTCAGCAGGATCAGTGGCGACGAGCCGACCAGTGTCATGGTGCCGCCGAGGATGGCGCAGAAGCCCATGGGCATCAGCATCCGGCTGAGCGGTATGTCCGTGCGCGCGGAAATCCGGCTGACCACCGGCAGGAACAGCGCGGCAGCGCCGACATTCTGCAGAAAGCTGGAAATGAACCCGACCGTTCCGCAAATCACCGGCACGACGCGTCTCTCGGTCGATCCGCCAAAGCGCAGAATGGCGGCCGCAACCTTGGACATCAGGCCGGTCTTGTCCAGTCCCGCGCCGATAATCATCACCGCGATGATCGAAATGACCGCGTTCGAGGCAAAGCCGTCGAACAGGTGACGGACATCGGCCAGGCCCTCCAGCCCGGGGAAATAGCTGAGCATGCCCAGAACGACCATGACGAGAATCGCCGCGAGGTCGACACGCAGCAGTTCCGAGACAAACAGGAAGACGGTAAACCCGAGCAGACACAATACAGCGATCATTTCCGTTGTCAGCGTAATCGGGTCCATTGATTGCTTGCCTTTCCTCGGCTACTGATAATGAACTTTAGTTTTTGGTTAATGACATTTACGATACAGCGTTCGGCGATTATGCCGAGTAATTTTATTGCGCACAAGGAGGTGCAAAGACAAGTAAATGCTCCGATCGGGCTGTTGGGGCCGGATCGGGCAAAGGCAGGAAACAGCGATGACACAGACAGCGATTATTACCGGGGCCAGCGGCGGGATCGGACGCGCGACAGCGCTGAGATTTCTGGAAGCGGGCTGGAACGTCGGCTTGCTGGCGCGCAACGCGGAAAAGCTGGCATCGGTCGCCAAGGGCCATGACAGGGCGCTGCCGGTTGCCTGCGATGTCAGCAATGAAGAGCAGGTGATCGCTGCCTTCGCGGCGGTCGCGGACCGGTTCGGGCGTGTCGATTTCCTGTTCAACAACGCCGGCAACAACATTCCCCCCGCCCATATCGCCGACATCTCTCTGGCGGACTGGCAGAAGGTCGTGGACGTGAATCTGACCGGGTGTTTCCTGTGCGCGCGCGAGGCCTTTCGACGGATGCGGGACCAGAGCCCGCGTGGCGGGCGGATCGTGAACAACGGCTCCGTCTCTGCCCAGACGCCGCGCCCCGGATCGGTGCCCTATACCAGCACCAAGCACGCGATCACCGGCCTGACCAAGTCCCTGTCGCTGGACGGGCGCAGCCTTGGGATAACCTGCGGGCAGATCGACATCGGCAACGCCGGTACGGAAATGACCCAGCGCATGAAAATCGGCATCCCACAGGCGGACGGCAGCGTGCGGACAGAGCCGACCATGGATGTCGGTCACGTCGCCGGGGCCGTGCTGCATATGGCGCAGTTGCCGCCGGACGCAAACATACTGTTCATGACGATCATGGCGAACAGCATGCCCTTCGTCGGGCGCGGCTAGTCGGCTATAAACCCGTCCTCGAGATAGCGTTTCAGCACCCGCGACAGTTTCTTCGCGCCGACCGGTGCCATGGCCTTGGTGTGTTCGTGGCTGATGGCCTCGTCGCTCATGCCGGCCGCCATGTTGGTGATGACGGAGATGGCCGCCGCCTTCAGGCCCAGAAACCGCGCGAGGATGACTTCGGGCACGGTTGACATGCCCACGGCGTCGGCGCCGAGCGTCTGCAGGGCGAGGATTTCGGCAGGCGTCTCGAAGCTGGGACCGGAGTACCACGCATAGACGCCGGACTTGATCGCGATGTCTTCGTCGGCGGCGCAGTCTTCGAGTTTCTTGCGGATGTCGGGGTCGTAGGCGTCCACCATATTGACGAAACGGCGGTCGCTGGGTTCCCCGATCAGCGGGTTGAGCCCCGAGAAATTTATATGGTCGCGGATCAGCATCAGGTCGCCCGGCGGTGTATGCGGGTGAAACGATCCGGCGGCGTTGGTGGCGATCATCTCGGTCGCGCCTAGGTCGGCCAGAACCTCCAGCGGCAAGCGCATCACGTCGGCCCGCCCGTGTTCGTAGTAATGCGACCGGCCGCCGAATATCGCCACGCGTTTCGCGCCGATCTGCCCGATGAACAGCGTCGGGTCGTGGCCTGAAACGCCGGCATGGGGGAAGCCCTCCAAGTCGGCATAGTCGACTGACACGCCCTCGAACCCGTCGGCGAAGGACGAGAGGCCGGAGCCGAGGATCAGGCCGGTGTCCACCTGCTCGCTTCCTGCCTTGTTTCGGATGAATTTGGCGACGCTCGAAGCGCTCATCTAGCGTTCCTTCACATAGGGCTGGCCGCCGGCGCGTGGCGGGGTCGCCTTGCCGACGAAACCCGCGAGGATGACAACGGTCAGGATATAGGGCAGGGCCTGCATGAACTGGACCGGCACCGTGAATATGCCGAAGAA
>JBFFQS010000217.1:0-3094 GCA_041573315.1 Amylibacter sp.
AGAACAGCAGGGCGTCGGGATACTCCGCCTTGATGTCCAGAAACTGCGCCATCATAGGCGTTATGCCGCCTTTGCCTGCTGTCACGCTCTACCCCTTGGTTCGGGTCAGAATACAGAAGCCGGAAAGACAGTGAAAGACCAAACTGCGCCATCGTCCGCGCGGCGGGAGATTACCCGCACGTTCAGCGTGTCGGCCGAAAAAGGACGAAGAGCCCTAGCCCTTCATCCCTTCCCAGAATTTTTTGACTTTTCCGAAAAAGCTGGCGCTCTCAGGGCTGTTGTTCTCGGACAGGTCGTCAAATTCCTGCAGCAGTTCTTTCTGCTTTGACGACAGGTTGACCGGTGTTTCCACCGCCAGTTCGAGAAACAGGTCACCCTTGGTTCCGCCGCGCAGCGCGGGCATGCCCTTGCCTTTCAGGCGCATCTGCCTGCCCGACTGAGATCCGGCAGGGATCTTGACGCGGCTCTTGCCGCCGTCGATGGTCGGAACCTCTATTTCCCCACCCAGCGCCGCTGAGACCATGCTGACCGGGACCCGGCAATACAGCGTGGTGCCGTCGCGTTCGAACAGATTGTGTTCGGCCACGTCGATAAAGATATAGAGGTCGCCGCTCGGACCGCCGCGCATGCCTGCTTCGCCCTCTCCGGCCAGCCGGATACGGGTGCCGGTTTCGACGCCGGCGGGGATGTTGACGCTCAGCGATCGGGCCTTTTGCGTGCGTCCGCTGCCTGCGCAGGCGCTGCAGGGATTGGTGATGATCTGGCCGTGGCCGTTGCAGGTCGGGCAGGTGCGCTCCACGGTAAAGAAACCCTGTTGCGCGCGAACCTTTCCCATGCCGTTGCAGGTCGGGCAGGACGATGGTTCCGATCCGCTTTCGGATCCGGTCCCGTGGCAGGTGTCACAGGCGACCGAAGTGGTGATCGAGATCGTTTCCTGCTTGCCGGTATAGGCTTCTTCCAGAGTGACCCGCAAATTGTAGCGCAGGTCGGAACCGCGCGTCGCGCGCTGTCCGCCGCCGCCGCGTCGGCCACCCATGAAGTCGCCGAACAGGTCGTCGAATACGTCGGAAAAGGCCGAGGAGAAATCACCCTGGCCGCCGCCGAATCCACCGGGCCCGCGTCCGCCGCCGCCCATGCCGCCCTCGAATGCCGCATGACCGAAGCGGTCATAGGCTGCTTTCTTTTCGGCGTCTTTCAGGACTTCGTAGGCCTCGTTCACTTCCTTGAACGCGGCCTCGCTGTCGGGATTGTCTTTGTTCCGGTCGGGATGCAGCTCCATCGCCTTCTTGCGATAGGCTTTCTTGATCTCGGATTCCGAGGCGTCCTTGGAAACACCCAACAACTCGTAATAGTCGCGTTTTGCCATTTTGCCTCCGTGTCACGCAATGTCGGCCCGCATGGGGCCGACACCTTTTGTGCAGACGGTTAGAACAGCCGCTTAGCGGTCGTCTTTTCCAAGGTCCTCGAAATCGGCATCGACGATATCCTCGTCAACCGGGTTCGGGCCGCCTTCGTCGTTTTCGTCGCCTTCGGCTTCGGCCTGCGCTTTGTAGATCGCCTCGCCCAGCTTCATCGCGGCTTCTGTCAGATCCTGAGACAGCGACTTGATCTTGCCCGCGTCATCCGAGTCGAGCGCTTCTTTAAGCGCTTTGATCGAAAGCTCGATCACTTCGACAGTGGATGCATCCACCTTGTCGCTGTGCTCTTCCAGGGATTTCTCGGTGCCGTGGATCAGCGATTCCGCATTGTTGCGGGCCTCGACCAGCGCGCGGCGCTCTTTATCCGACTCGGCATTCTCCTCGGCTTCCTGAACCATCTTTTCGATGTCCTCGTCCGACAAGCCGCCGGAGGCCTGGATCGTGATCTTCTGTTCCTTGTTGGTGCCTTTGTCCTTGGCCGAAACAGAAACGATGCCGTTGGCGTCGATGTCGAAAGTAACCTCGATCTGCGGCATGCCGCGCGGTGCGGGAGGGATGCTTTCCAGATTGAACTGGCCCAGCATCTTGTTATCGGCAGCCATTTCACGCTCGCCCTGGAAGACTCGGATCGTCACGGCGCTCTGGTTGTCCTCGGCGGTCGAGAAGATCTGCGATTTCTTGGTCGGGATCGTGGTATTGCGGTCGATCAGGCGAGTGAACACGCCGCCCAGCGTTTCGATACCCAGCGACAGCGGAGTAACGTCCAGCAGAACCACGTCCTTGACGTCGCCTTGCAGAACGCCTGCCTGAATGGCGGCGCCCAGCGCAACAACTTCGTCAGGGTTCACGCCCTTATGCGGTTCCTTACCGAAGAACTTGGTGACTTCCTCGATGACTTTCGGCATCCGGGTCATGCCGCCGACAAGAACCACTTCGTCGATGTCCGACTTGGAGACGCCAGCGTCTTTCAGCGCGGCCTCGCAAGGCTTCATCGAGCGCTTGATCAGGTCGATAACCAGGCTTTCCAGCTTGGCGCGGGACAGTTTCATGACCAGGTGCAGCGGTTGGCCGCCATTCGGGTCCATCGAGATGAACGGCTGGTTGATTTCGGTCTGAGACGTGGAAGACAGTTCGATCTTGGCCTTTTCGGCAGCTTCCTTCAGACGCTGCAGGGCCATCTTGTCCTTCGACAGATCAACGCTGTGTTCCTTCTTGAACTCGTCCGCGAGGTATTCGACGATGCGCATGTCGAAATCTTCACCGCCCAGCGACGTGTCGCCGTTGGTGGATTTCACCTCGAACAGGCCCTCGTCGATTTCCAGAATGGATACGTCGAACGTACCGCCGCCAAGGTCATAGACGGCGATAGTCTTGCCGCCTTCTTTGTCGAGGCCATAGGCCAGCGCGGCCGCCGTCGGCTCGTTGATGATGCGCAGCACCTTAAGGCCGGCGATCTTGCCGGCGTCTTTGGTTGCCTGACGTTGGGCGTCGTTGAAATAGGCCGGAACGGTGATGACAGCTTCGGATACGGTTTCACCCAGATAGCTCTCGGCGGTCTCTTTCATCTTTTGCAGGATGAAAGCGGAAACTTGTGACGGGGAGTATTTCTCGCCCTTGACCTCGACCCATGCATCGCCATTGCCGCCGTCGACAATCTTGTAGGGGAGGTGCTTCGC
>JBFFQS010000218.1:0-3031 GCA_041573315.1 Amylibacter sp.
CCCTCCCAGTCACGCGCCAGAACCGCTTTCCGCTGGTCGTCGGTCAGGGCGAAACGGTCCAGATAGGTGGCCTCGTCGGACTTGAACGCTGCGCGGTTTTCCGGCCGGGACAGGGAGTTCGCCATCTTGTTCATTTCATAGCCAAGATGCTTGCGCGCGCGGTCGAGAAGCGGCGTTTCGGGTATCAGGTCAAGCGCAACGGGTTTGTTCACCACCTGTGTCCTTTCTGAATAGAGGAAGTCCGCCAGCAGGCCGGCGACGGTATCGGCTTGTTCGACGGGGGCGAAATGCCCCGCGTTTTCAACGATTTCGAGCCGCGCGTCGGGAAGCAGCGCAAGCATGTCTTCGTGCTGCGAAACAGGGCTCCATTTGTCTTGCCGTCCGACCACGAGCAGGGTGGGGCACGGAATTTCCGACAGATACGCCGCTGCGTCCGGGCGACCCATCAGCGCCCTGATCTGACGCGCGTGCAAGTCCGCGTCGCAACGCAGGACCATCTGTTTGAGGCCCTGCATTAGGCTTTCATTGCCAAGGTTTCCCTCCCAGACCATTCCGGGCAGCCAACGCTCCGCGAGCGCCTCCATGCCCTCGTCATATCCCAGCAGGATCGCCTGTTCGCGCTTTTCCAGCTCGCCGTCGCGGAGCGGGTGTATTCCGGTGTCGAGCAGGGCCAGCCGGACAATCCGTTCCGGCTCTTGACGTGCCATCTCCATCGCGACGCGGGCGCCCATGGAGTGCCCGGCCACCGCCAGAGGCCACTCGGCCAGTGCGAGGCAATCGGCGGCCATATCGGCGATGCTGTCCTGTGTCGACAGATCGGCTACCTGCACGTCGCCACCGAGCCTTTTCAGCGTCGGCTCCCACACAAAGGCATCACACAGCAGGCCGGGGATAAGGAGTGTCGTGGTCATGGCGCAGGTTCAACCGAACATAGTTGTAGGCAGGAAGAGCGAGATTTGCGGAAAGGCGATCAGGATTATCAGCGTCATCAGCATCGCGATCCAGAACGGTATCACGCCGCGGAATATGTCGCCGAGCGGAACCGTCGGGGCGACCGACTTCACGATAAACACGTTGATGCCGACCGGCGGTGAAATCAGCCCCATCTCGAGCGTCAGCACGACCAGAACGCCGAACCAGATCGGATCGACCCCCAATTGCGTGACCACCGGGAAAAAGATCGGCAGGGTCAGCACAAGCATGGCGAAGCCTTCGAGGAAGCAGCCCAGCACGAGATAGACCAGCAGGATCACAGCCAGCGTCCCGAGTACGGACAGGTTCAGCGCGGCCAGCGCCTCGCCGACGGCCGTTGGAACATGGCTGAGCGCCAGGAAGGGGTTGATCATATGGGCGGCGATCAGGATCAGCATGACCGTCGCGGTCGTCACCACGCTGTCCTTCGCCGCCAGGAACAGGGCTTTGAGCGCAAGGGTGCGGGTGGCAAATCCGTAGATGATCACAGCGCCTGCGCCGACACCCGCGGCCTCGACCGGCGAAAAGAAGCCGCCGTAGATGCCGCCGATGGTCAGCAGAATTACCAGCATTATGGGCAGGGCGGCGCCTACGGCACGGACCTTTTCCTGCATTGTCGTTTTGGGGCCTTTGGGTCCGGCCGCGGGGCGCAGCCAGCAGATCAATGCGACTGTCGTCAGAAAGGCGCTGAGCAGCAGCAGGCCGGGCAGAACACCGGCGAGGAACAGGCGCCCGATGCTCTGTTCGGTAAGAATTGCATAGATGACAAAACCGGTCGATGGCGGGATCAGGATGCCAAGGGTGCCGCCAGCGGCGACAACGCCGGTCGACAGCCGCTTGTCGTAGTTGAAGCGGTCCATCTGTCCGAGCGAGACCTTGCCCATCGTGAGCGCCGAGGCGACAGACGATCCGGAGAGCGCCGCAAACCCGCCGCAACCGATCACCGTGGCAGAGGCAAGCCCGCCGCGGACCTGTCCGACAATGGCATATGCGGCGTCATAGAGCTGTCGGCTCATCCCGGTGGCGCTGGCTACGTTGCCCATCAGGATGAACAACGGAACGACGACCAATTCCGGCGAAGAGGCGAGGGTGAAGCTCTCGGAGGCCAGAAGCCCCATCGCCGAGGCCCAGCCGTTCAGAATCCAGATACCCACGAAACCCACCAGGAACATGGCAAAGGCCACCGGGATGCGCAGGATCAAAAGGACCAGGAGGATGCCGACACCGATTGTGCCGAGTGCTGCCGAACTCATTCTGTAGTCTCCGTTTTGCGACGTACGTCGCGGCCGCTCAGTGTCAACTCGGCGGCCCGGAGCATCAGGCCCAGGGCCGTCACCACGGAAAAGGCGGCAAGCGCCCACTGGAACCAGGCCTTTGGAAGATTCAACAGGTTGGTATTCAGATTCAGCATGACCGAAATTTTTGCGCTCTCCAGAACAGCATAGGCAATGCCGAAGAATATGACCGCGCCAAGCAGGGCCGACAGGATGTCAGCGCCCTTGTTCAACCAGTCAGGATACCGCCGTTCGAAAACGTCTACGGCGATGTGACCACCGTTCCGGTCGCAGAGCGCCATTCCGCCGAAGACAACAATGACCATGGCCATCGTCGTGATATCCTGCGACCCGTACAAGGGGTGGCCAAAAGCGCGCCCGACCACGTCGACGACGGTTATACCGACTTCGAAGAACAGGCCGATCGCGCCGATGGTGGCGGACAGGCCGATAAGCCTGTCCGCAATGTTACGAATGGCGATCATGCCTTATTCGCCGCGCATGGCAGCGAGGGTCGCCTCGCCCTTAAAATTGGCGACATATTGATCCGTCACGCCGGTAAGGGCCTCGGCGAAGGCGGCAATCTCTTCCTCGGTCAGATCGACAAAGGTACTGGTACCCTTCGCGCGCGCGGCGGCCACACCGGATTCGGCCGTGGCGTTCCAAGCGTCTTCTGCGCTCTTGGACAATTCAATGCCGATGGCGGCATCCAGAGCGGCCCGCTGGTCATCAGGCAGTCCGTTATAGCGGGCTTCGTTCATGACCGTGTAAAAACTCAGCCGTCC
>JBFFQS010000219.1:0-3028 GCA_041573315.1 Amylibacter sp.
GCGCGACATGACCTACAGCGCGCCGCTGAAGGTGACGCTGCGCCTGATCGTGTTCGATGTGGACGAAGTGACCGGCGCCCGGTCCGTCAAGGACATCAAGGAACAGGACGTGTTCATGGGCGACATGCCCCTGATGACCGAGAACGGCACCTTCGTCGTCAACGGCACCGAGCGCGTGATCGTTTCCCAGATGCACCGCTCGCCGGGCGTCTTCTTCGACCATGACCGCGGCAAGACCCACTCTTCGGGCAAGCTGCTGTTCGCCTCGCGGATCATCCCCTATCGCGGCTCCTGGCTGGATTTCGAATTCGACGCCAAGGACATGGTATTTGCCCGCATCGACCGCCGCCGGAAACTGCCGGTGACAACGCTGCTCTATGCGCTGGGTCTGGACCAGGAAGAGATTTGTGACGCGTATTACGACACGGTGAATTACCGGTTCGACAAGAAGAAGAACGGTTGGGCGACCAAATTCTTCCCGGACCGTATCCGCGGCACCAAGCCTGTGAACGACATCATCGACGCCAAGACCGGCGAAGTCATTGCCGAGGCCGGCAAGAAGGTGACCCCGCGCACGGTCAAGAAGCTGATCGAAGAGGGCAAGGTCACCGAAATTCTGGTGCCTTTCGAGAGTATCGTCGGACGGTTCGCCGCCAAGGACATCATCAACGAGGAAACCGGCGAGATCTGGGCAGAGGCCGGCGACGAGCTGACCTGGGAGACCAACAAGGACGGCGACGTGACCGGCGGGACGCTGAAAACGCTGCTGGACAACGACTGCACCGACATCCCGACGCTGGACATCGACAACATCAATGTCGGCGCCTATATCCGCAACACAATGGCCGCGGACAAGAACATGAACCGCGAAACCGCGCTGACCGACATCTACCGCGTCATGCGTCCGGGCGAGCCACCGACCGTCGAAGCGGCCTCGGCCCTGTTCGACACGCTGTTCTTTGACAGCGAGCGCTATGACCTGTCCGCCGTTGGCCGTGTGAAGATGAACATGCGCCTGCAACTGGATGCCGAAGACACCGTGCGCACGCTGCGCAAGGAAGACATCATCGCAGTGGTCAAGGCTCTGGTTGAACTGCGCGACGGCAAGGGCGAGATCGACGACATCGACCACCTCGGCAACCGCCGGGTCCGGTCCGTCGGCGAGCTTATGGAAAACCAGTACCGCGTCGGTCTGCTGCGCATGGAGCGCGCGATCAAGGAACGCATGTCGTCCGTCGAGATCGACACGATCATGCCGCAGGACCTGATCAATGCGAAACCCGCTGCGGCGGCGGTTCGCGAATTCTTCGGCTCCAGCCAGCTGTCGCAGTTCATGGACCAGACCAACCCGCTGTCCGAAGTGACGCACAAACGCCGCCTGTCGGCGCTTGGACCGGGCGGTCTGACCCGCGAACGCGCAGGCTTCGAGGTGCGCGACGTTCACCCGACCCACTATGGCCGGATGTGCCCGATCGAAACGCCGGAAGGCCCGAACATCGGCCTGATCAACTCTCTGGCGTCGTTCGCGCGTGTGAACAAGTACGGTTTCATCGAAACACCGTACCGCCGCGTTGACGACGGCAAGGTGACCGACGACGTGCAGTACATGTCGGCGACCGAGGAAATGCGCTACACCGTGGCGCAGGCCAACGCGACGCTGAGCGAAGAAGGCAAGTTCCTGAACGAGCTGGTTTCGACCCGCAAAGGCGGCGAGTTCATGCTGAATGCGCCGGACAACATCGACTACATCGACGTTTCGCCAAAACAGCTGGTGTCGGTAGCGGCTTCTCTGATTCCATTCCTGGAAAACGACGACGCCAACCGCGCGCTGATGGGCTCGAACATGCAACGTCAGGCCGTGCCGCTGGTCAAGGCCGAGGCACCGTTCGTCGGAACCGGTATCGAAGAGATCGTAGCCCGCGATTCGGGCGCCGCGATCACGGCGCGCCGCGCCGGTATCATCGATCAGGTCGATGCGATGCGGATCGTTGTCCGCGTGACCGAGGATCTGCAACCGGGCGATCCGGGTGTGGATATCTATCGGCTGCGCAAGTTCCAGAGGTCGAACCAGAACACCTGTATCAACCAGCGTCCGCTGGTCAAGGTTGGCGACGACGTGATGAAGGGCGAGGTTATCGCCGATGGTCCGTCCACCGATCTGGGTGAACTGGCCCTTGGCAAGAACGTGCTGGTCGCGTTCATGCCGTGGAACGGCTACAACTACGAGGACTCGATCCTGATTTCCGAGCGGATCGTGAAAGACGACGTCTTCACCTCGATCCACATCGAGGAATTCGAGGTCGCGGCCCGCGATACGAAACTGGGTCCAGAGGAAATCACGCGTGATATTCCGAACGTAGGGGAAGAAGCCCTGCGTAATCTGGACGAAGCCGGCATCGTCTATATCGGCGCCGATGTCGGTCCCGCGGATATTCTGGTGGGTAAAATCACGCCGAAAGGCGAGAGCCCGATGACGCCGGAAGAGAAACTGCTGCGTGCGATCTTTGGCGAGAAAGCCTCTGACGTGCGTGACACCTCTCTGCGTCTGCCGCCGGGTGACTATGGTACCGTCGTCGAGGTCCGCGTCTTCAACCGCCACGGCATCGAGAAAGACGAGCGTGCGCTGCAGATCGAGCGCGAGGAAGTCGAGCGCCTGGCCCGTGACCGGGACGACGAGCTGGTCATCCTCGACCGCAACATCTATTCGCGCCTGTCGGCCATGATCCTCGGCAAGAAAGCCGTCAAGGGTCCGAAAGGCGTCAAGGCCGGATCGACCATCGACGAAGCCCTGCTGGACTCGCTGAGCCGTGGCCAGTGGTGGCAGCTGGCGCTGGAAGACGACAAGGATGCGGATGCGGTCGAAAAACTGCACGCGCAATACGAGTCGCAGAAGCGCACGCTGGACGCGCGTTTCGAAGACAAGGTCGAAAAAGTCCGCCGCGGCGACGATCTGCCTCCGGGTGTGATGAAGATGGTGAAAGTCTTTGTCGCTGTGAAGCGTAAGCTGCAGCCGGGCGATAAGATGGCC
>JBFFQS010000220.1:0-3018 GCA_041573315.1 Amylibacter sp.
ATCCTGCTGTCGTTGGACAGTATTTCTAACGACAGCAGTTAAGGTTTAAAAGCAGCAAATGCTCTTCTTGGGCAATCATCCGCCCTATTCAGCCGCCGTCATGGTTTCCGTTGTCGCGGCCGTAACCCGGCACGCGGAGAACTTGAACTCCGGTATCTTTCCGAACGGATCCAGCTTGGGGTTCGTCAGTATATTCGCGGCAGCCTCGACATAGGCGAACGGCAGGAAGACCATATCCTCGGCCACCGCGCGGTCGGCGCGGGCCATGATATTGATTTTGCCCCTGCGGGTTTCCAACGTGATCATGCCACCCGGTTCGACCCCGAGCTTGCGGAGGGTTTTCGGATGCAGCGACGCATTCGCCTCGGGCTCAGCCCAATCCAGTACGGTTGCCCGACGGGTCATGGAGCCTGTGTGCCAGTGCTCCAACTGACGGCCTGTCGTCAGGATCATCGGATATTCGCTGTCAGGCGTTTCCGCCGGCGCGGTTACGTTTGCCGGGGTGAACTTGGCGCGACCGTCCTTGCGCGGGAAGCCATCGCTGAACACGATCGGCTGGCCGGGGTCTTCGGGCGACAGGCTCGGGTATGTCACAGCCGAATTCTCCAGACGCTCCCAAGTGATGTTATCTAAGCTGCGCATATTCAGCGCCATTTCGGCAAAAACCTGCGACGGATGCGTATAGTCCCAATTCAGCCCCAGACGCTTGGCGAGCTCCGTGGTGATCCACCAGTCCTCTTTCGCGTCGCCGGGCGGTGGTACGGCGGGCCGTCCCATCTGAACCTGACGGTTGGTATTCGTCACGGTTCCGGTCTTTTCGGGCCAGGCGGAAGACGGCAGCACCACGTCGGCATAGTTCGCCGTTTCCGTCAGGAAGATGTCCTGCACCACCAGACAGTCGAGTTTCGCCAGCGCGTCGCGCGCATGTTCCGCGTCGGGGTCGGACATGGCCGGGTTTTCGCCCAGAATATACATGCCCCTGATCTGGTCGGAATGGATCGCGTCCATGATCTCGACCACGGTCAGGCCCTTCTTGTTCGAGAAGTCGCCAGACTTCCAGACATCGGTGAAAGCAGACCGCACCCCGTCATCCTCGACCGACTGATAGTCGGGCAGGAACATCGGGATCAGACCAGCATCGGACGCGCCCTGAACGTTGTTCTGGCCGCGCAGCGGATGCAGACCGGAACCCGGACGGCCGACCTGGCCTGTCATCAGCGCCAGCGAAATCAGGCAGCGCGAATTATCGGTTCCGTGGATATGTTGCGAAATGCCCATGCCCCAGAAGATCATCGCCGCTTTCGCATTTGCAAAGTCACGCGCCACGGCCCGCAGAGTATCGGCCTCGATACCGCAGAGCGGAGCCATTTTTTCAGGTGTGAAATCCTTGAGATGCTCTTTCATCGCTTCCCAGTTTTCCGTGAAGGCCGCGATGTATTGTTCGTCGTATAGTTTTTCTTCTACGATAACGTTCATGATGGCATTCAGCATGGCGACGTCGGTGCCGGGCCGGAATTGCAGCATATGGGTCGCGTGGCGTTTCATCGCCGTGCCGCGGGGATCCATGATGATCAGCTTGCCGCCGCGTTTGGTAAACTGCTTGAAATAAGTCGCCGCCACCGGATGGTTCTCTGTCGGGTTGGCCCCTATGACGATTGCCACATCGGCGTTTTCAATCTCGTTGAACGTGGCGGTCACCGCGCCCGAACCGACGTTTTCCAGCAGCGCAGCAACGGACGATGCGTGACAAAGACGGGTGCAGTGATCGACGTTGTTATGCCCAAAGCCCTGACGGATCAGCTTCTGGAACAGATAAGCCTCTTCATTAGAACATTTCGCCGAGCCAAAACCGGCGATTTCCGTTCCGCGGCCCTTGAGGCCATTTGCGGCCGCATCCAGCGCCTCTTCCCAAGTCGCTTCGCGGAAGTGGGTCATCAGGTTGGCGGGATCGACATTCAGGCCCTTGGCAGGTGCATCCTCGCGCCGGATCAGGGGCTTGGTCAGGCGGTGCGGGTGGGCGATGTAATCGAACCCGAACCGGCCCTTGACGCACAGGCGGTTTTCGTTGGCGGGTCCTTCGACGCCGTCGACCCAGGCGATCTTGTCGTCCTTGATCTTGAACGACAACTGGCAGCCGACGCCGCAGTAGGGGCAGACGCTTTTGACTTCACGGTCGAAATCCTTGCTGTCGCCGACCTGCTGTTCGTCCACGACTGTCGCCGGCATCAACGCACCGGTCGGACAGGCCTGAACGCACTCGCCGCAGGCGACGCAGGAGGACGACCCCATCGGATCGTCGAAGTCGAACGTGATCTTGGCGTCATGGCCGCGACCGGACATGCCTATAACATCGTTCACCTGCACTTCGCGGCAGGCGCGGACGCAGAGGTTGCAATGGATACAGGCATCCAGATTGACGGACATCGCCAGATGAGAATCATCGAGGAGGGGAACCCGATCTTTCTCGATACGCGGAAAACGGCTTTCCGACACGCCTTGCGCATCGGCCATTTCCCAAAGGTGGGAGGATTTGTCATGGGCCGCGTCGCGTTCCGGCTGGTCCGCGACAAGCATTTCCATGACCATCTTCCGTGCCGTTGTGGCACGTGAGGATTCTGATTTGACGACCATGCCTTCGGCAGGTTTGCGCACGCAGGACGCCGCCAGAACGCGTTCGCCGTCGATTTCGACCATGCAGGCGCGGCAGTTGCCGTCAGAACGATAGCCCGTTGCATCCTTGTGGCACAGGTGCGGGATTGTGGTACCGACGCGTTTGGCAACCTGCCAGATCGTTTCGTCTTCGCCAGCCGAGACCTCTTTGCCGTCCAGTGTAAATTTGATTTCCTTGGTCATGGCTTACACCTCGTCCGCAAAATGTTTCATGGTCAGACGGATCGGGTTCGGCGCAGCCTGGCCCAGCCCGCAGATGGACGCATCCACCATTACATCGCACAATTCTTCCAGCAATGGCTGGTCCCACTTGTCCGATTGCATCAGCTTTACAGCCTTTTCACAGCC
>JBFFQS010000221.1:0-2990 GCA_041573315.1 Amylibacter sp.
CAGATGGAACTTGATCTTCTGCGAGCCGGTCTTGACGTTCTTGCTGTCGGGATAGCCGCGCCCCATGACCTTTTTCTCAACCCGCTCGCCGATCAGGTTTTTCGTGACCTCACGGTAGAACTTGTCGTCGAACCAATAAGTCAGCCGCCGCGCCTCGGCGCGGGCTTCGGGCGTTTTCGGCAGCAGCGGCGGATTGGGGTGACGCTCCTCCAGGTATTCGCAGATCGCGTTCGATTCCGGCAGGATCAGGTTTTCCGTGCGCAGCACCGGCACCTGCCCGGCGGGATTGAGCCGCAGGAAGTCGGCGCGCTCTTCCCAGTAGCGTTCCTCGACCAGTTCGACCTCGATCTTCTTCTCGGCCAGAACCAGCCTGACCTTGCGGGAAAACGGCGAAAGCGGATAGTGGTATAGTCTGTGCATTTTTACGGGGCGCTTCTTGTGATGTCCGCTTCCCTTGTGGCAAGTAATACGGGGATTTTCAACCGCTAGTGAAGCACTCCGCGCGCCCGTCAGCCGCGATTGTGCCCGCACCGGAGCTGATTTGGGCGGCCCTCTTGCGGATATACGCCGACGGCTTGCCGGCAGAGGACTTTTTCGGGCTCGGCAGCACCGCCGCCAGCCGCGCCGCCTGCGTCGCGGACACCTTGTCCGGCGTCACCCCGAAATAGTGCCGCGCAGCCGCCGCCGCGCCGAATATGCCCTCGTCGAATTCGGCGACGTTCAGATACACCTCGACGATGCGCCGCTTCGGCCATGTCAGTTCGATCAGCCCGGCGAATCCGGCCTCCAGACCCTTGCGCAGCCAGGTTCGCCCGTGCCAGAGGTAGACGTTCTTGGCCACCTGCTGCGAGATGGTGGACCCGCCGCGCTGTCGGCTGTCGTCGCTGAACGCGTCGCGGATCGCCTCGAAATCGAAACCGTAATGCAGGCAGAAATTCGCGTCCTCGGCGGCCACGACCGACAGCGGCAGGTTGACCGACATATCGGACAGGGGCACCCATTCCCGTTGCAGACTGCCGAGCCGCATGCGTTCGGACAGCATATAGACCCCCATCGGCGGCGGCAGAAACCGGACATACAGCACCGACAGCAGCACCGCGGCGAACAGGCCTGCGGCCACCCAGCCGGTGACACGCAGCCACAGGCGCGGTTTCGCTGGCGCGGCGGTGGCATCTCTTGCCTTTGCCTTCGCCTTCGGTCTCGCTGCAGGTTTTTTCAGGGTCTTGCGCGCCATCGGGGTCCTTTTGAGACAGCATAGGGCCGGAGCGCAACGGTTCAACCGGTTTCCGGTTCCGTCCCTTCAGACGGAATCGGGCGGCGCAAGGCTTCTGCCCCGCGCCGCCCGATCCTGATCACAGGCCGCTCAGGCGGTTTTCTGAGCCTCTTCGGAACGCAGAGGATACGGGATACGCTTGATCATTTCCTTCGGACAGACCTGCACGAATCTCGGCAGTTCCTCTTCCCAGCGGTGCAGTATTTCCTTGGCGCGCGGGCTTCCGGTCTCGACCAGATGCTCTTCGATCAGGTCTTTGAGTTCCTTCTCCCACTCCGGCACGGTCACGGGGACTGCCACGACGGTTTCCGGATTGACCATCTCGTCGAACCGGCCGTTGGCGTTATAGACATAGGCCATGCCGCCGGTCATCCCGGCCCCGAAGTTGGCTCCGATAGCGCCGAGGATCACCGTGACGCCGCCGGTCATGTATTCGCAACCGTTGGAGCCACAGCCCTCGACCACCACTTTCGCGCCCGAGTTGCGCACGCAGAACCGTTCACCGGCGCGTCCGTTGGCGAACAGCTTGCCCGCCGTCGCGCCGTACAGGACCGTGTTGCCGATGATCGTGTTGTCCACCGCGATCAGTGGGCTGCCCTTGGGCGGACGCACGACGATCATGCCGCCCGAAAGGCCCTTGCCGACATAGTCGTTGGCATCGCCCTCGACCACCAGCTTCAGGCCCGGCGCGGCAAACGCGCCCAGCGACTGTCCGGCGGAACCCGACAGGTTCACCGTCAGATGCCCCTGGCCGAAGCTGTTGTTCATGCCGAAGCGCTGAACGATATGGCTGGAAACACGGGTGCCGATGGTCCGGTGCGTGTTCTGCACCGAATACGACAGCTGCATCTTTTCGCCTTCCTTGAAGAACGGCTCGGCGTCATGCACGATTTCCGCATCCAGCGTATCGGCCACGGCCTGCCGTGACTTCTTTCGGTCATAGATGATGTCGGCATGGTCGTCGACGCTGATCAGCAGCGGGTTCAGGTCGAGGTCGTCCAGATGCGCCGATCCACGGCTGACCTGCGCCAGCATGTCGGCCCGTCCGATCACCTCGTCCAGCGACCGCGCGCCGAGGCTGGCCAGAACTTCGCGGACTTCCTGCGCGTAGAAGGTAATCAGGTTGACCACCTTATCCGCCGTGCCTGTGAACTTCTTGCGCAGTTCCTCATCCTGCACGCAGACCCCGACAGGGCAGGTGTTGGACTGGCACTGGCGCACCATGATGCAGCCCATCGCGATCAGGGCCGCGGTGCCGATGCCGTATTCCTCGGCCCCCAGCATCGCCGCGATGACGATGTCGCGCCCGGTGCGCAGACCGCCGTCGGTGCGCAGCGTCACCCGCTCTCGCAGGTTGTTCATGGCAAGGACCTGATGCGCTTCCGATAAGCCCATTTCCCACGGCAGACCGGCATACTTGATCGAGGTCGCGGGCGACGCGCCGGTGCCGCCGTTGTGGCCCGAGATCAGGATCACGTCGGCCTTGGCCTTGGCCACGCCTGCCGCGATCGTGCCGACACCGGAGCTGGACACCAGCTTGACGGTGACCTTGGCGCGCGGGTTGATCTGTTTCAGGTCATAGATCAGCTGCGCCAGGTCCTCGATCGAATAGATGTCGTGATGCGGCGGCGGGCTGATCAGCGTGACGCCCGGCGTCGAATGCCGTAGCTTCGCGATCATCTCGGTCACCTTGAAGCCGGGCAGCTGCCCGCCCTCG
>JBFFQS010000222.1:0-2965 GCA_041573315.1 Amylibacter sp.
CAAGTTCGCGCAGATCAGACATTGTTTATTCCAGTTCAGGACAACAGATTTCGTTCACTCCCTATTGCTCCTGCGGCGCAGGGTCAATAATCTGTCAGCAGATATTAACGAGGGACACACCGATATGAGCCAGTCTGACACGAATGCTTCGCCCTGGTCCGCTCAGGACGCGCTGGTCGCCATGATGGTGGCCGTTTCGATCGCCGACCAGAACATCAAGACGGTCGAACTGTTATCCATCGAGCGCATCGTGAACCACCTGCCGATCTTTACCGACTACGACGCCGACCACCTGAGCTTGGTTTCCACCGCCGTTTTCGACCTGATGGAGGAAGAGGACGGTTTGGACGCGCTCTTTGGGCTGGTTAAGGACGCGTTGCCGCCGAAACTCTTTGAAACCGCCTACGCGCTGTGCTGCGATGTGGCCGCATCCGACGGGCGGCTGCGCGAAACGGAACTGCGTTTTCTGCAGGAAACACGCTACGAATTGAATATAGACAGGTTGCGCACGGCCGCGATCGAGTGGGGCGCGCGGGCGCGCCACATGCGTGCCTAGCTGCCGTAAACGGTGATCCAGCGGCGCAGCAACGCCTGCTGCATCCGCCGCGATTTTCGCAGCCAGGTACGACCGCCGGGCGGGCGTTCGCGCTGGTTCATCGGGATCGCATCGCGTTTTTCCAGATCGGCCGTAAATATCGCGAAGGCCAGGGTCCGTCCGTTCGGACATTCGATAAATCCTGCCAGAGCACTGGCGAAATTCAGCGTTCCCGTCTTGGCCTCGACCGTCGCACCCTTTATTTCCGCGCGCTTGCCGCGCTCGTCAGTCAGTTTTACATCCTTAAGCAGGGGTCTCAGGCTGCCGTGCCAGCCGTCCGCGCGCAAAACCGAGACCATATCCTCCGCCGAAGCCCGCGAATCGTCGCCCAAACCCGAGTGATCGACGAAATGCGAAGTCTCCATGCCGAAGGCCTCTCTCGCCCAAGCGGTCATCCGCGCGCCGGATTCAGGCAGGGTTTTGGGCGCGGTCCCGGATCCGGAACTTGCCGTAAGGCCCACCGCTTCGGCGGTAATGTTAGTGGAGAACCGCAACATGCTGCGCAGCATGTCGCTTAATTGCGAAGACTGAACAGCCGCGACCAGAGTTCCGGAAACCTGACCGCTCTGCTCCGCCTTCGGTAGTTTGATGCCCTTTTCGGCGGCGATCAGTCGAAAGGCTTCGTCCGCATAGTCGAACGGCCGTCGCACTGGCAGCCAGCGCCCGCCACCCTTGCCAAGGGACGCTTTGCGAACGGTCCAGCCCTCGCTCGTCCCGTCCTGGCTGTGAGCGAAGACCGGGGTATCGCGATCGGCCACAGCCACCGAGATGCCTTGTATCTGAGGCTTGAACCGGGCGCCGGTCGCTGACATCGACAGGTCAAACCCGTCCTTGCCGCGCTTCCATTCAAAATAGACCCGGTTGAAATTCAGGATGAGGCCCGAAAGCGACGGATTGTAGCCGACATATTCCGGCTGCTGGTCGTCGATCTGGTCAATGAACGGCAAGGCACCATCGTAAATCCCGAAACTGCCGGTAACGCCTTTGATGCCGCGTGCGACCAATTGCTCGACCAGATCACCGAAACTGTCGGAGTCCAGATGCGGATCGCCGGCGCCCATCAGCACCAGATCGCCCTGCACGATGCCGTCCTCGACCGGCCCCGTCGCCAGCACCCGCGTCGTGAAACGGTGGGTCGCGCCCAGTTTGTGCAATCCGTAGAGCGTGGTGACGACCTTGGTCACGCTGGCAGGCGGCAGCGCGCGCGCCGGGGTTTCGGCCTCCAGCACACGCCCGGATTCCAGATCGACCAAGACGATGCTCTTCTGGCCGGTCAGGCCCGCGTCGGCAATAATGCTTTCAAAGCTGGGGCCGCCCGGTGCCGGACGGGTCAAGCCCGAAGGCCGCGGCGGCGGGCGCAGGGATGTCTTCGGAGCGCCGGCGAACGCCAGCCCCGCGACGCTGGACAGCAGCCCTGCGAGCAAGGCGCGGCGGCGCAGCGGGTTTTCGAAACGGTCAGACATGGGCCGAGTAAATCAAAGCGCGAAGCGGGTGGCAACCTGTCAAAATGCTACGCCTGCCAATCCCCGCGCGCGCGTATCTCGGTCGAGGAAACATCCATCATCGGACCGGTCAGCAAGGCCCAGCAGGGTGCCTTGCGGAACGGCAAGGCTGTCGACCGGCGGGCCGGCAGACGGTTGTTGTGATAGGCCCGCGCCGCCGGCGAACATCCGGCCCTGATCTGTTCACCGGGTCGCGCCAAAACGCCGATCGGAATTGATTTCATGATTTCGGACCACTTGTCCCAGCGGTGGAAACTGGCCAGATTGTCGGCCCCCATAAGCCAGACAAATCGCACGTCGTGATACAGGTCGAACAGGTGCGAGAGGGTTTCGGCCGTGTAGCGGGTGCCGAACCGCGCTTCGAGGTCGGTCACGATGATACGCGGGTGATGGTTCACCAGTTCGCGGCAGGCGGCCATGCGGCGTTCCAGCGGCGCGGGTCCTTTTGCCTTCAGCGGATTTCCGGGGCTTACCAGCCACCACACCCGGTCGAGCCCGAACTCCTTCAAGGCCCAGCGCGATATGTGCAGATGACCCTCGTGCGGCGGATCGAAGGAGCCGCCAAGCAGTCCCACCCGCAGGCCGGGCGTGGCAATGGGCAAACTTGAAAACATCGGCGCTCCTTCATAGATTGCCCTTGATACCTGAAATGGCTAGAACTGCCAGCAGGAAATGAACTCTGACCAAAGGCCCTCACCAAAATGGCATCCTATCAATACGTCTATCACATGGACGGCGTGTCCAAGACCTATCCCGGCGGCAAGAAATGCTTCGAGAACATCCGGCTGTCCTTTCTGCCCGGCGTGAAGATCGGCGTGGTCGGCGTCAACGGGTCGGGTAAATCGACGCTGATGCGGATCATGGCGGG
>JBFFQS010000223.1:0-2865 GCA_041573315.1 Amylibacter sp.
CCCCGATGCGGTCGATCCGGAATGGGCGAAGTTCTTTGCCGAACTGGCCGAAGATGCCGGCGACGTCCGGAAAGAGGCCGCAGGCCCGTCGTGGTTCCGGACCGACTGGCCGCCCGCGCCGAATGACGAGCTGACACAGGCGCTCGACGGGCAATGGTCGACCGATGCCAAGGTCAACGCCGAGAAGATCAGGAAGGCCGCCAGCGAACAGGGTGTCGAACTGAGCGGCGAACAGGTGCAGCGCGCCGTTCTCGACAGCATGCGCGCCCTGATGATCATCCGCGCCTATCGCTATCGCGGTCATCTGGTTGCCGATCTGGACCCGCTGAAGATGCGCAACGAGAAACCGCATCCGGAACTGGACCCGAGTTATTACGGTTTCGAGGCCAAGGACATGGATCGCCCGATCTTCCTCGACTACGTGCTGGGCATGCAGACCGCCACGATGCGCCAGATCGTGGAAAAGCTAAAGCACACCTACTGCGGCACGTTCGCGCTGCAATACATGCATATTTCCGATCCCGAAGAGGCCGCATGGCTCAAGGAACGGATCGAGGATTACGGCAAGGAAAGCTTCTTCACCAAAGAGGGCCGCAAGGCCATCCTCGCCAAGATGGTCGCCTCCGAAGGCTTCGAGAAATTCTGCCATGTCAAATACTCCGGCACCAAGCGCTTCGGCCTTGACGGCGGCGAGGCGCTGATCCCGGCGATGGAGCAGATCATCAAGCGCGGCGGCGCACTGGGCGTGGAGGAAATCGTCATCGGCATGCCGCACCGCGGCCGCCTGAACGTGCTGGCCAACGTGATGGGCAAACCCTATCGCGCCATCTTCAACGAATTTCTGGGCGGCAGCTTCAAGCCCGACGAGGTCGAAGGCTCCGGCGACGTGAAGTACCACCTCGGCGCGTCCTCCGACCGGGTTTTCGACGACAACACCGTCCACCTGTCGCTGACCGCGAACCCGTCCCACCTGGAAGCGGTTAACCCCGTCGTCCTCGGCAAGGCCCGGGCCAAGGGCGACCAGCGCGGCGGCAACCGCAAGGCGGTCCTGCCCGTCCTGCTGCACGGCGACGCGGCTTTCGCGGGGCAAGGCGTTGTCGCGGAATGTTTCGGCCTGTCCGGCCTGCGCGGCCATATCACCGGCGGCACGATCCACATCATCGTCAACAACCAGATCGGCTTTACGACCAGCCCGCACATGTCGCGCTCTTCGCCCTATCCGACCGACATCGCGCTGATGGTCGAAGCGCCGATCTTCCACGTCAACGGCGACGACCCGGAGGCCGTCGTCCACGCCGCCAAGGTCGGCACCGAGTTCCGCCAGAAATTCGGCAAGGACGTGGTCATCGACATCTTCTGCTACCGCCGCTTCGGGCATAACGAAGGCGACGAGCCGATGTTCACGCAGCCGCTGATGTACAAGAAGATCAAAAAGCAGAAGACCTCGCTCGCGATCTACACCGAACGCCTCGTGCGCGACGGGCTGATCCCGGAGGGCGAGATCGAGGACATGAAAACCGTCTTTCAGGCCCAGCTGAACGAGGAATTCGAGGCGGGCAAGAGTTACAAGCCGAACAAGGCCGACTGGCTCGACGGCCGCTGGTCGCATCTGGAAAGCACCGACCCCGAATACCAGCGCGGCAAGACCAATATCAGCAAGGCCCGGTTCAAGCTGATCGGCGACGCGCTGACCCGTCTGCCCGATAACTTCACGCCACACCGCACCATCGCCCGGATTCTGGAAACCAAGAAAGAGATGATCGACAGCGGCAAGGGCATCGACTGGGCAACGGCGGAGGCTCTGGCCTTCGGCTCGCTGCTGCTCGAAGGGTTCCCGGTCCGGCTGTCCGGCCAGGACTGTACCCGTGGTACCTTCAGCCAGCGTCACTCCGGCGTACTCGACCAGACCAGCGGCGCGAAATATCACCCGCTGAACCACATCAAGGAAGGCCAGAAACGCTACGAGGTCATCGACAGCATGCTGTCGGAATACGCGGTGCTGGGCTATGAATACGGCTATTCGCTGGCCGAGCCCAACGCGCTCACCGTCTGGGAGGCCCAGTTCGGCGATTTCGTCAACGGCGCCCAGATCATGATCGACCAGTTCATCTCGTCCGGCGAGTCGAAGTGGCTGCGCATGTCCGGTCTGGTGATGCTGCTGCCGCACGGGTTCGAGGGTCAGGGTCCGGAACACTCTTCCGCCCGCCCCGAGCGCTTCCTGCAAATGTGCGCCGAGGACAACTGGACCATCGCCAACTGCACAACGCCGGCGAACTATTTCCACGTCCTGCGCCGCCAGCTGCACCGCACCTACCGCAAGCCGCTGGTGATGATGACCCCGAAATCCCTGCTGCGCCACAAGCTCTGCGTCTCGAATGTCGAGGACTTCACCAAGGGGTCCAGCTTCCACCGCGTGCTCTACGACGACGCTGAAATCGGTCACTCCGACACCGAACTGGTCAAGGACGACAAGATCAAGCGCGTCGTCCTGTGTTCCGGCAAGGTCTATTTCGACCTGCTCGAGGAACGCGACGCCCGCGGTATCACGGATGTCTACCTGATGCGCGTCGAACAGCTGTATCCGATCGCCAATATCGCCCTGCGCGAGGAACTGGCGCGGTTCAAGAACGCCGAATTCGTCTGGTGTCAGGAAGAGCCGCAAAATCAGGGCGCGTGGCTGTTTTTCGGCCCGCATATCGAACGCATCCTGACCGAGGTCGGCGCCAAGAAACCGCGCCCGGGCTATGCCGGACGTCCGCCCGCCGCGGCGCCTGCGACGGGTCAGGCCAGCAAACACAAAGAACAACAGGCAGCTTTGGTGAACGAAGCGCTCACTCTGGAAGGAAAATAAGATGGTTGACGTAA
>JBFFQS010000224.1:0-2821 GCA_041573315.1 Amylibacter sp.
ACCAACTGGTCCGCCAGCGCCTCGCGCAGGTCTTCGTCATCGTCCACAAGAAGGATTTTCTTTACGCTGTGCATTGCTAAATTCCTTTTTCGGTACTTGAAAAATGTGTCCGAACAGGTATTTCGACAAGGTGCCGCCTGCTCTGCTCACATGGACGTGTCATTCTGACGGCAATTGTTTCATTATCCTGCGCATGTCGATATAGCGGGGCGGTGGAATGTTACAAGATGGACGCGCCGATGAGCCTGAAACTGACCTTTGACGAACAGATCGCCCGGATGCGGGCCGATCTGCGCATGGGCGTTCCGGTGGTCATCTGCAACGGACCCGAGAAATGGCTGGCGGCGGCGGCAGAGACGCTCAGCGCCGACCGGCTTGCGGATTTCCGTGCTTTGGGTTGTGCGCTGGAACTGGCCGTGACCGACCTGCGAGCCACGTCGCTGCGGATATTCCAAACAGAAGAAGACGTTGTGAGGCTGCGTATTCCGGGCGATGCCCCGATCGAGTGGGTCAGGTCGCTGTCGGACCCGGCCGACGATCTGGAAAATCCGCTGGACGGACCGTTCGAGCAGATTGGCGGCGGCGGGGATATTCACCGCGCGGCCATCGCGCTGGCCAAGCAGGCGCGGCTGTTGCCCTCGGTGGTCATCTTGCAGGTGACAAGCGATCTGGAAGGCGCGACCGAGGGGTTGCACTGCGCCGACATCTCGGAATTGCGCACCGCGATCCACGACAGCAGCCCGCTGTCGCTGGTGTCCTCTGCCCGCGTGCCGTTGCGCGTGTCGCATGACGCCAAGGTGCATGTCTTTCGGCCGCAGGACGGCGGCGACGAGCATTACGCCATCGAGGTCGGCAATCCCGACCGGTCCAAGCCCGTGCTGTCGCGGCTGCATTCGGCCTGTTTCACCGGCGATCTGATCGGATCGCTGAAATGCGATTGCGGGCCGCAGTTGCATGGCGCGATGGAACAGATCGGGGCCGAGCGCGAGGGCGTCCTGCTCTATATGAACCAGGAAGGCCGCGGTATCGGCCTCGCGAATAAGATGCGCGCCTACAGCCTGCAGGATCAGGGCTTCGATACGGTCGAGGCCAACCACCGTCTCGGATTCGAGGATGACGAGCGCAATTTCCGGCTGGGCGCGGAAATCCTCAAGGCGATGGGGTTCCATTCGGTGCGGCTGATGACAAACAACCCGAAAAAGGTCGAGCGGATGAATCAGGCCGGCGTCGAGGTAGTGGAGCGTGTGCCGCTGAAGGTCGGGCGCAACGCGATCAACGCCGGTTACCTGGAAACCAAGGCCCGGAAAAGCGGGCACCTGCTGTGACGCCACGGTTCGACGATTTGGTCGTGACCCGCTGGGGCGCACGGTTTCAGGGGCGGGCCTACCCCTGCGCCATCGGGCGCGGCGGCATAGGCCATAAGCGCGGCGAGGGCGACGGGATTACGCCCAGCGGCGTGTTTCATATTCAACAGGTTCTGGTGCGGCCCGACCGCATGGATTTCGAGGCGGGAGATGTGCCGACAGGTGTCATCGGCCTCGGCGATATCTGGTCCGACGATCCGGTGGACCCGGCTTATAACACGGGCCTGACCGCTTTTGCCCATCCCTATTCGCACGAAGCTTTGCGCCGCGCCGATGCGCTGTATGACACGGTTGCGGTGCTGGACTACAACCGTGCGCCGGTGGTGCCGGGCGCGGGCAGCGCGATCTTCCTGCATGTCTGGCGCAAGCCGCGCCATCCGACAGAGGGCTGCGTGGCGTTCGACCGGTTCGATCTGGTGGATATACTGTCGGGCTGGACGGGCCGCTCGCGGGTGATTATCCGCGGCTAGTCTTTCTGCGGCACGACCCGTTCGCCGAAAATGGCGGAGCCGACGCGGACATGGGTCGCACCCAGCGCGATCGCGGTTTCGAAATCGCTGCTCATTCCCATGGACAGGTTTTTGACACCATTGCGCTCCGCTATCTTGCGCAGCAGGGCGAAATGCAGCGCCGGTTCCTCGTCAACCGGCGGGATCACCATCAACCCGCTGATCGTCAGGTCCATGCCGCGGCATTCTGCGATGAAGGCATCGGCCTCGGCGGGCAGGACGCCTGCCTTTTGCGGCTCTTCGCCGGTGTTGACCTGGATGAACAGCTCTGGCGTGCGGCCCTGCGCCTGAATTTCGGATGCGATCTTGCGGGCGAGCTTGGCGCGGTCGACGGCGTGGATCGCGTCGAACAGGCCGACCGCCTGTTTGACCTTGTTGCTTTGCAGCGGGCCGATCAGGTGGACCTCGACAGGGCCGAATTCCTCGCGGAAGGCGGGCCATTTTCCGGCGGCTTCCTGCACCATGTTCTCGCCGAACAGGCGGTGGCCCTGTTCCAGCACGTCGCGCACGCGTTCGAGCGGCTGTTTCTTGGACACGGCGATCAGGCGGACGGAGCCTTCGGGCCGGTTGGCGGCGCGTTCGGCGGCGGCGATGCGGGATTTTATCTCTGACAGTGACATGGCTCTTTCTTGCCGCGTTCAGGGATCGCCGTAAAGCATAAAAAAAGAGCGGGCCGAAGCCCGCTCTTCTATTCGGATATTCTGCTTCAGATTAGAAGGAGAATGTTACACCAGCGTCAGCCAGCGTGTCGCCGTCTTTGTCAACGATACCGGCTTTGAATGCTGCGCCGCCACCCAGGTCGTAAGCAACGCCTACACCGTAGTAGTCGAGGCTGTCGACCAACACGTCATTATCGATCATGCGATAGAAGGCCGATACCGTTGTGACCCCGAACGGTGCAGAAACGGAAACACCGCCCTGCTGCTGGTCAATGCCGCCACCGATGTC
>JBFFQS010000225.1:0-2808 GCA_041573315.1 Amylibacter sp.
TGGAAACCGCCCGACGGCTGGTGCACCATGACCCGCGCGTTCGGCAGCGCGAAACGCTTGCCCGGCGCGCCCGCGGCCAACAGCAGAGAGCCCATCGAGGCCGCCTGCCCGACGCACAGCGTCGAAACTTCGGGCCGGATGTACTGCATCGTGTCATAGATCGACAGACCCGAGGTCACGACGCCACCGGGGCTGTTGATGTACATCGCGATGTCCTTGGTCGGGCTTTCGGCCTCCAGGAACAGCAACTGCGCCACGATCAGCGTGGACATCGCATCGTGCACGGGGCCCGACAGGAAAATGATGCGTTCCTTCAGAAGGCGCGAGAAAATATCGTAGGACCGCTCGCCGCGCGACGTCTGCTCGACGACGATCGGGACAAGGGTGTTCATGTAAACGTCTATGGGATCACGCATAATTTTCGCCTGTATTGCTATAGATTTTGGTACCGGTTGGTGAGTGTAGTTCGCACGCTCGGGGTCTTCAAGGTGTCACGGCAAAGTTAATCGACACTATACGGTGAAAGGTGCGGATTGCTTAATCCGGCGCACGGCCGCCCGACACGAAAAAGCCCGCCGGCAAGGCGGGCCTTCCGGTTCCGGATTTCCGGTAATCAGTCTTCGTCGTTCAGCTTTTCGACCGCTGCCTGCAGGTCTTCCTTGCTGACTTTCTTTTCGGTCACCTTGGACAGTTCCATGATGTAATCGACGACCTTGTCTTCGAAGATAGGCGCGCGCAACTGTTGCATGGCCTGCGGGTTCTTCTGCAGGAACTCATAGAACTGACGCTCCTGACCCGGATACTGGCTGGCCTGACGCATGGCGGCCTGCTGCATTTCGGCGTCGCTGACCTCGATTTTCTGTTGCTCGCCGATATTTGCCAGCAGCAGACCCAGCTTCACCCGGCGCGTCGCCAGTTTGCGGTGCTCTTCGGTGGTTTCGATCTGCGGGTGGTCGTGACCCTGCACATCGGGGTTTTCCTCGTGCCACAGCTGATGCGCGATCTGGCCGGCTTCCGCCTCCAGCAGCGTCTCGGGCAGTTCGAAATCAACCAGCTTGTCCAGTTCGTCGAGCAGCTTGCGCTTGGTGACCATGCGCGATGCGCCGTCGTATTCAGATACCAGACGCTCGGCGACCTGAGACTTGAGGTCTTCCAGATCCTTGGCGCCGTATTTCGTGGCCAGTTCGTCGTTCAATTCGGCTGGCTTCGGCTCTTTCACGGCATGGACCTTGCACTCGAACACGGCATCCTTGCCGGCCAGGTTCGCAGCGCCGTATTCGGCGGGGAAGGAAACCTTGACCTCGACCTCGTCGCCGGCTTTCGCGCCGATCAGCTGTTCCTCGAAACCGGGGATGAAGCTGTTGGAGCCCAGCACCAGCGGATATTCCTCGGCCTTGCCGCCTTCGAACGGCTCGCCGTCAACCTTGCCGAGGAAGTCGATCACAACCTGATCGCCGTCTTTGGCCTTGCTGCCCTTCTTGCGGTCTTCGAAATTCTGCGCGCTCTCGGCCAGGTTGGCCAGCGCCTCGTCGATATCCGTGTCCGACGCCTCGACGACCAGCTTCTCGAGCTTCACTTTCGAAAAATCGCTCTCGGGGATTTCCGGCAGGCATTCATACGACAAAGAGACCTCGACATCGTCGCCCTCTTTCCAGTCCTCGTTGGTCATCTTGACCTCGGGCTGCTGCGCGGGGCGCTCGCCGGTCTTTTCGAAATGGTCGGACATTGCGCCGTCGATGGTTTCCTGCATAGCTTCGCCCAGAACCGATTGGCCGTACTGCTTTTTCAGCAGCGCCATGGGAACCTTGCCCTTGCGGAAGCCCTTCATTTCGATGTTGGGCCGCGCCTCTTCCAGCTTGGCGTTAACCTTGTCGGCCAGCTCTTGCGCCGTGACCTTAATTTCATAGCCGCGCTTGAGGCCCTCTTTCAGGGTTTCGGTAACCTGCATGTCCATTCCTTTGTCGTTTTAACAAACGCGACGGCATCCCCGCGCGCCCTTAATCAAAGGCCCTTCTAAGCAGCCTTCGCGCATGGTGCAAGTGCTGATTGGGGCGGATCGGCACCGGCGGGACGCGTCCCGCAGTCCGGGGCACGGCTGAAACAGGAACTTCCGGCCGGGAACGCTTTGGCGCTGAGACATCGGGCGGCCGCCGGCCGGATTCTTGATAAGACCCGCGCCCCCGATGCGCCGCCCGGGACGCAAGAGCGGAAAAGCATTGGCGTATTGCGCCCCCTCGACCGCGAACCGCGCTCACAAACGGCAGCACCGGCAGCCCGACCGCCAAAATGTAAGCGCTTGCATTATGCCTCATCTTGGCCTAAAGTGGCCGAATTAAATTTCCTGCCTCAATACGCCTTCAAGGAGGTCCTCAATGTACAAACACGTTCTCGTCCCAGTCGCTCTCGAACACGGTTCGGGTTTTTCCAAGGCCTTCGCACTGGCAAAACTGATCGCCGATCCCGACGCCAAAATCTCGGCCGTCAGCGTCGTTGAACCAATCCCCGGCTTCGCGCGGCAGTACCTGCCCGAAGGCGAATTGGACAAACGGCTTGATGAGGCGCTTGCCAAACTGAAAAAGATCGTTCCAGACGACATGAATGTGGAAACGAAAATCGTTGTCGGGCATCCGGGCCGCCGGATCGTGGACTATGCCGAAACGATCGAAGCGGATTGCATCGTAATTTCGTCGCACCGCCCCGGAATGCAGGACTACTTCCTCGGTTCCACCGCAGGCCGCGTCGTGCGCCACTCCCCTTGCGCGGTGCATGTGATGCGGTAGGCGGGGTTGGAGTTCGGCGCAGGCGGAA
>JBFFQS010000226.1:0-2780 GCA_041573315.1 Amylibacter sp.
CGTGATTTTTAGCATGCGCCATGGTTGGTATCCCTCGTTATTGAGTCTTCTTTACCTGCGAATCCGCCGGCTGCGCAAGGCTCGCCTGTTCGCTGGGTAAATCTGTCACATGGAAAGTGTAGGAAAGCGTGATCGATTTGACGTACTTCGCCTCGATGTCCTCGACAATCTCGGGATCGACATAGAAGGTCACCGGCATCTGCACCCGCTCTCCGGGCTGCAGAACCTGGAGTTCGAAGCAGAAGCAGTCGATCTTGGTGAAATAGGCTCCTGCCGAATATGGGTACACGTTGAAGCTGGCCGTGCCCGCGATAACCTCATCGGTCGGGTTGTAAGCTTCGTAGAAGGCCAGACCCGTCTCGCCGATCTTGAGTTCCATCTCGTGCGCAACGGGCTTGAATTCCCATGGCATGCCTTTTTCCAGCGACCCGTCGAACCGGACCTTGATGGTCTTGTCGAGCACGCGTTCGCTGGGCGCCGAGGCCTCCTGCGTCACGCCGCCGAAGCCGGTAACCCGGCAGAACCAGTTGTAAAATGGGACGGCCGCGAAAGACAGCGCCAGCATCGTGGTCACAAGCGCCAGCAGGCTGAAAGCAAGTTTTCCGTTCTTGGACGTGTTCATTTCGCATCCTCCAGCGCAGGGCGGCGGACGTGATCGAAGGCTTCCATGTTCTGGCCATCCACCATCTTGACAATAGTAATCGCAAAGACCAGCAGGACGAAACCGCCCAGCACCGCGCCCAGCAGCAGATTGCTCTTCTTGCGGCTTTTCTGATGTTCTGTCTCGTTTACAATCGGCATCTCTACACCCACTGCGGCCAAGCCGCCCAGTTCAGTTGCGCCGCCCTCAGGCCCGCTTCGACCAGCAGGGCCGTGAAGTGCAACGCCAGATAATACAAGGACAGCCTGAAGACCGACTTCTCGGTCGCATAGCGGTCCGCCTCGGCTGCCTCTTCGGGGCGCCTCCAAAGGCTCCACGCACCTTTCAGGAACAGCGCATTCAGCACCAGCGCCACTCCGAAATAGACCGGACCGCCGATCGCGGTGAACGATATCGCCAGCGCGAGCGGCGCCAGCAGGACCGTATAGATCAGGATTTGCCGGCGGGTCTCGCGCTTGCCGTGGGTCACAGTCAGCATCGGCACGCCGGCCTTGGTGTAATCGTCGTTCATGAACAGCGCCAGGGCCCAGAAATGCGGCGGGGTCCACATGAAGATCAGGGCGAACATCAGCAGGCTCTCGACCGACACGCCGCCCGTCGCAACGGCCCAGCCGACCATCGGGGGAAAGGCTCCGGCAGCGCCGCCGATTACGATGTTCTGCGGCGTCGAACGTTTCAGCCACATGGTGTATACCACGGCATAGAAAAAGATCGTGAAGGCCAGCAGACCGGCAGCAAATACATTCGCCGTCAGCCCGAGCATACCGACCGAGATCACCGACAGCCAAAGCCCCATGACCATGGCGTCCCTGGGCTTTACCTTGGCGGCCGGCACCGGACGGTTCTGCGTGCGTTTCATGATGCGGTCGATATCGGCGTCCCACCACATGTTCAGCGCACCAGAGGCACCAGCGCCCAACGCGATGAACAGGATCGATGCGAAGGCAATGACCGGATTGACGCCGACCGGCGCGGCCAGCAGGCCAACAGCTGCGGTGAACACGACCAGAGACATGACGCGCGGCTTCAGCAGCGCGAAATAGTCGTCAAACTCGGCCCGATCCGGCCCGTATAGGGTTGTTGCGTCAGTCATCCGTCTATCCAAAGGACGTGGCGGGCCGGCATGGCGCCCCGCCGGTCCGGATTATTTTGCAGCGACTTTGACATCGCGCGGCGTACCGGCATATTCAGCGATAGCACCGTCAAGCCACTTCTCGTATACGTCCTGGCTCACCACTTTCACGGTGATCGGCATATAAGCGTGGTCCTTGCCGCACAACTCTGAACACTGGCCGAAGTACACGCCCTCTTTTTCCGCCTTGAACCACAGCTCGGCCAGACGGCCGGGAACGGCGTCCTGTTTCACGCCGAAGGCCGGAATGGTCCACGAATGGATCACGTCGGAGCCTGTGACCTGAACCACAACGGTCTTGTTCACGGGCAGTACCAGAGCGGTGTCGGTCGCCAACAGGTATTCGTCACTGGAATATCCGTTCGCGGCCAGTTCTTCCTTCGGAAGCATGAAGCTGTCGAACCCGAAATCGTGATCGACATATTCGTGGGTCCAGTACCACTGGTTGCCGGTGGCCTTGATGGTGACATCGGCCTCGGGGATTTCCAGCTGCTTGAACAACAAGGTCAGCGACGGAGGCGCGATCGCCAGCAGGATCACGATCGGAACCACGGTCCAGCCGATTTCCAGCGCCGTATTGTGCGTGAATGTCGCTGGCTTGTGGCCACGCTTGGAGTTGAAGCGGAAGATCACGAGCAGCAGCAGGGCGGTCACGAAAAGGGTGATAATCGTGATAATCGTCAGCAGGAAGGAGTCCATCCAGTGAATGTCACGGGCAACCTCGGTGACGGCTTCCTGAAATGCGATGCCGGCTTCATGCGGTTTGCCGACGGTTTCGAGCTTCGGCAAGGCATCCTGCGCAAAGGCCGAACCGGCGAGCATCAAGCCGCCTGCTGTTGCAGTCAATGTTTTGAAGCAGTCTACTACTTTCATGCGTCCAATCCTGTGTTTCCGGCGGCTTTTCCGCCATTCAGAGACTTTTTCGGCACAGCGAAAGAATCCCATTTGTATTGTCTGGTCCGAAAAACCATATTCATGCCACAATAA
>JBFFQS010000227.1:0-2734 GCA_041573315.1 Amylibacter sp.
ATGGCGACGAAGAACGGCCGCAAGATTCTGAACCGTCGCCGGGCTCAGGGCCGCGCCAGCCTGTCTGCATAAGGCCTGCCCGAAAGGGCTTTGATATTATGAAACCGCCGGAGGCACCACAAGGCACCCAACAGGGCGCCGGTGATACGCCACCGGCGGTTTCCGTTTGTCTGGAGACCGTGACCAGGCGCGCCGATTTTCTGGCAGCGGCGCGGGCGCGTAAACAGGGAACCAAGGGGTTCATGCTGCAGGCCCGAAACCGCAACGACGACAGTCCCGCCATCCGCGTCGGCTTCACCTGCTCCAAGAAAGTCGGCAATGCCGTCGCCCGCAACCGCGCCAAGCGCCGCCTGCGCGAGGTAGCCCGCGCCGTCCTGCCGGTTGAAGGCCGGTCCGGCTGGGACTATGTACTTATCGGCCGCCCCGAAGTCACGGAAACACGAGATTTTCAGGATTTGCTGAGCGACCTGCGCTATGCCCTGAACAGAGTACATAAATGACCCCGCTCGCCTTTATCCTCGCCCTGCCAGTCCATGCCTACCGCAAGGTGTTTTCGCCATGGGTCGGTCACAACTGCCGCTATCACCCGACCTGTTCGGCCTATGCGCTGGAAGCCCTGCAAAAACATGGCGGGATCAAGGGCAGCTGGCTGGCGGCAAGGCGGATCGCCCGCTGTCATCCGTGGGGGTCAAGCGGCATCGACAACGTGCCGGACTAGCCCGGACCTATTGTTTCTCGAAAAAGATTATGACTTCGCCCACGTCCAGGCCGAATTTCTTCATATAGGCGCGGTTCAGAACCCGCTTGTCGTCCAGCCGCCACATCCAGTCGTCGAAACTGACCCTGACCGATCCGTCCGGCAACGGCAGGTCGATCCGGTATTGCCAGTTGAACGTATCGTCCTTTTCCGTGCCCAGCGCCGCGCCGATGACACCGTCAGCGGTGCCCGACCATGTATCGTCGCCGGTCTTTGTCAGAGTCCAGACGCGCTGTTCCTCGTAACCGTCGGAATAGGTGAAATCCTCGGTCAGGGTCAGGGTCACGCCGTCCCATTCACCGTTCATGTCCACCACGAAGCGGCGGCTGACGGTACCGAACAGATCCTGGAACTGGCCGTGGGCGATAACGTGGCCCTCGAAATACTCTTCAAGGTCCAGTTTCGGGCCGCCGAGAGAGGCTTCGTCGATACTCGGCTTTCCTGTGCAGGCGGCAAGAAACGGGATCAGGGCAATGGCTGCGATTTTGTGTATCATTGTATTTATACGCCCGATGCCGCACATCGGATCAATCGCTTGAGATTCGATCCGCATCGGCGTATGACCCGCCCATGTTAGACGACAACACAGATATACACCCGCTGTTCAACGGCGCACCCTCGACAACGGAGTTCAAGAAACTCCGCAAGCGCATCGTGCGCCAGACCCGCGAGGCGATCGAGGAATACGGCATGGTCGAGCGCGGCGCGCGCTGGCTGGTCTGTCTGTCGGGCGGCAAGGACAGCTATACGCTGCTGGCGGCGCTGACCGAACTGCAATGGCGCGGAATGCTGCCGGTGGAAATCCTGGCCTGCAACCTCGATCAGGGCCAGCCGAATTTTCCGGCGACGGTGCTGCCGGAGTTTCTGGAAAAGATGGGCGTCCCGCACCGGATCGAATTTCAGGACACCTATTCCATCGTCAAGGAAAAGGTCCCCGCCAACCGCACCTATTGCGCCATGTGTTCGCGCCTGCGACGGGGCAACCTCTATCGCATCGCACGCGAAGAAGGCTGTTCGGCGGTGGTCCTCGGCCATCACCGCGACGACATTCTGGAAACGTTCATGATGAACCTGTTCCACGGCGGACGGCTGGCCACGATGCCGCCCAAGCTGGTGAACGAGGAAGGCGACCTGTTCGTCTATCGCCCGCTTGCCTTCGTGGCCGAGGCAGATTGTGAGAAATTCGCCCGTGACATGAACTATCCGATCATCCCCTGCGACCTCTGCGGTTCGCAGGACGGATTGCAGCGCCAGCAGGTCAAACAAATCCTCGACGGATGGGAGCGGAACAGCCCCGGTCGCCGTCAGGTCATGTTCCGCAGCCTGATGAATGTCCGCAAGACCCATTTGCTGGATCAGGGCCTGTTCGATTTCGCCGGATTGCTCAGGCCAAATCCCGCCGAGGTAATCGCTCAGGAAAAGTCGTAAAATCCTTGACCTTTCCCTGCTCTTTCTATTGAACCAAGCAGACTCGAAAATAACCCCTGTCAGGACGTATTGATGGACGAAAACAATCGCAATCTGATCCTTGCTTCGGCACTCAGCTTTATTGTCATCCTGGCGTGGTTCTTCTTTTTCCCGCCGGAACAGCAAGGCCAGGTTCCACCGACAGCGGTGACGGACACAACTCAGGTGACGCCGGGCGTGGCCCCGACGCCGACCGTCCCGTCAACAGGACAGCCGGCAGTCGCGCCGACGGTGGTCCCGACGGCGGAAGCGTCGCGAGAAGCCGCTTTGGCCAAGACACCCCGCGTGGCGATCAAGACCAAACGGCTGAGCGGCTCCATGTCGCTGAATGGTGGCCGGATCGACGACCTGAAACTGAGCGACTATAATGTCAAGCTGAACGACCCGTCCGAGAAGGTCACCCTGCTGTCGCCGGCCGCCGGACCGAACGCCTATTACGCGCTCTACGGCTGGGCTCCGGCCGGTGACCTGTCTTTCGAGGATGTGCCGGGCGCCAATACGCCCTGGACA
>JBFFQS010000228.1:0-2729 GCA_041573315.1 Amylibacter sp.
AGCGGACGGTTTCCCCTGTTCATTTCGGACATATCACTTCCTCGCGGTCAGATGATTGCTGAGTCTCTGTTAAACCATTTTTTTTCCGGCCACCATGCGAACTGTGTCGCAGAGCGGATATTTCTGGCCGCGACGGGAATATATAACCCGTGCCGCTCTTGTTTAGTACACCAAAGTATACCGATACAAAAGCGCAAGGCAAGACCCGTTACAGCTGCCCCAGCTTCATCTCGGGCGTATACTCCTGATCGACATCCTTGGTCACGGCCTGCCCGCAGATCAGTTCGCCGTTGGCGGCGTCGAAGCTCATCACCGGATCGCCATACAATGCCCAGCCCTTCGACAGGGCCTCGGTCACCTTGTGGCAAAAGGCCGATGTGGTGTTGGCGGTCAGAAAACGATAGGCCTTCATCCGTAAGTCCCCAGAAATGGATTGTATCCCAGCGCCGTGTGAATTCCGGCGATCACGGCATAGACCACGACGCTGATCACCAGCAAACGTATATCGCCCTTGACCGGACCGGGTTCCGGACGCTTCCAATCGCCTTCGGCATAGCTGATCATGGTCATCTCGACGACCGACCACACAGCCATCGCGCCGAACAGCACGACCGAGGCATAATCACCGTTCACCAACAAATGCGCCACCGACCAGACGATCACGCCGGTCAGCATCGGATGCCGCAGCCAGCTGCGCATGCGCCCCTTGGACTTTCCCGCGCCCAGCAGGATCACCGCGATCAGCATCAGCAGGTTGTTCAGATGCCCCATGCCCGCCATCGGCGTGTAGACGGGCGAGAACTCCGCGCCGCGATAGCCCATGACCACCAGCACCAGCGACAGCAACAGCGCCGCCGCGACGACGCCTTTGGCCGGACCCTCGCCCAGACGCTCGGTCAGCGCCGTGCGACCCGCGGGCCAGACCCGCTTGAACAGATGCGCCGCGCACCAAAGCGCAATGCCGAAATAAAGCAGTGTCATGTCCGTGTTCCGTCCTGTGTCATGGCCGCGATCATTTCGGCTTTGTCCAGCAAAGACCGCGCGGCGTTTATATGCAATTCTTCCAGCATTTCGCCCTCGAAGACGGTAATGCCCGCGCCCTCCGCCCGCGCCTGCTCAAAGGCGGCGATCTTGCGGCGCGCCAGATCGACCTCTGCCTGCGTCGGCCCGAAAACCGCGTTGGCCGTTTCGATCTGGTTCGGATGGATCAGGGTCTTGCCGTCGAACCCCATCATCCTGCCGTGGTCGCATTCGGCGCCGAACCCTTCGGCATCGTTGAAGGCGTTGTACACCGCGTCGAGGCAGGCCAGCCCATAGGCCCGCGCCGCCAGAACCGTCATGCCGATCGCACTCGTCAGGGCCTCCCGCCCCGGTGTCGCCACGCCGCCGATATCCTTGAGCAGGTCGTTCGACCCCAGTATCAGCCCCGCCATGCGCGGGCTGGCAGAGGCGACCTCGCGCAGGTTCAGCACGCCCAAGGGCGATTCAACCATGGCGACGATCGCGATACCGCCCGCATCGCCGATCCGGTCCAGCGCTCCCGACAGGGTCGCTATATCCGAAGCGTTCTCGACCTTGGGCAGGACGATCCCGTCCGGTCCGGCGCGCAGCGCGGCCTGCAAATCCTCGGCGAACCAGGGCGTTTCAACGGCATTGACGCGCACCAGAAAAAGGCGCCTGTCGTCGGTCCACGCCTCGCCAAAGCGGATCAGGTTCCCGCGCGCCTCTTCTTTCTGATGTGCACCGACCGCATCCTCCAGATCAACGATCACCCCGTCGCAGGACAGGGTTTTCACCTTGTCCAGCACGCGCGGCTTGGACGCGGGTGAAAACAGCATGGATCGTAGGGGGCGGCTCTGTAAATGCATTGCATTCCCGATATATTTTCCGACTTTGAACCACAGATCGGCCCGCCGCGCAACGGCTTTGCACCCGCCTTTCAACTGCTTTCAGCCGATGCCACCCGGCGCGCGAACGCTTTGTTAACCATATTTTTTCTTCTGCGCGGCAGGTTTGGAACAGGGTTCAGGCCCGCCGGCGGCCCCCCAAACCACAACCCGCAGCCCGGGCTGCGCCCATCAGATCAGGAACCAGAATGCAGAAAACCCTGTTTGCTCTCTCGCTCGGTATCGCCGGCTACCTGTTGGCGGTTCACGGCGTCATGGCCCGGCAGGCGCAATGCGCCGAACGCCGGACCATCGTCGAGTCTCTGCAGGACCGCTATGGCGAAACCCGCCAGAGTATCGGTCTGGCCGAAAACAACGGCGTCGTCGAGGTTTTCGCCTCGACCAGCACCGGATCGTGGACGATCCTGTTCACCTCGCCAAACGGCAGCACTTGTCTGGTCGCCTCCGGCAGGAATTTCGAGAATACCGGCAACGCTCCGGCGGCCACCGGCGAAAAAGCCTGTATTCCGGCGGCACAGCCCGACAGAATCGCGGTTTCCGCCCGACAGAGGCGGCAGGAAACGACCGGAGCCGGTTTTTTCCCGCCGCTTTTTTTCCGCACCGTACCTGAATTCTCTTCTTTTTTCAGTCTCTTAAATTCAAAACTGCAGCGGTCGAAAGCTGCCGCCGCGTGTTGCGTCTTGCCCTTGGCCATCTAAAACGCTAGGCAATCCCTGATATTAAACCCATGGGAGACTCAACATGGCACGGGCTAAAATCGCACTTATCGGTGCAGGCCAGATCGGCGGAACGCTGGCGCATCTGGTGGCACTCAAGGAATTG
>JBFFQS010000229.1:0-2718 GCA_041573315.1 Amylibacter sp.
AAGGCACGTTGGTGAACGAAGCATAGTGTCCGCTGGTCTTGCGGCATTGCGTGCAGTGGCAGGCGAACGGCGGGCGCAGCTCTCCGGTCAGCTCGAAGCTGACCGCGCCGCACAGGCAGGATCCTTTATGCATGCTATCCTCCATTAATAAACCGGCGGCGCGATTACCCAGACCGCGCGCGCCTCTTTCCTGTAGGGATTGGCCCAGCGGTACGGCTCGCCGCGAATACGGAAACTGTCGCCGGGGTTCAGGTCGAATTCCTCCGCGCCGAGGTACAGCTTCAGCCGCCCGGACACCAGGTAACCCACCTCCTGCGTCGGGCGGGTGATGAACTCCGCCAGTTCGGCGCCGGGCCGAAACGTCGAATGGAACATCTCGAAGTCATCTGTCAGGTCGGGCGACAGCAGTTCCTCGGTCAGACCGTCGCCGCCGCCCAGCCTGCGCCGCGCGGCCTTGCGCACGATCCGCCCCTGCTCGCGCTCGTCGGCGACGGACTGCCCGAAGAACAACGATATGTTGACCTCCAGCACTCTTGCCAGCAGGCGCAATTCGTCGATCGAGGGCCGGGACAGATCGCGCTCGACCTGGCTCATCCAGCCGACCGAGCGCCCGACCCGCTCCGCCAGATCGGCCAGCGTCAGCCCGCGCGCCTTGCGCAGGGCGCGGATATCCTGGCCAACGGTCCGGGAAGGCAGCTGTATCTGGATTGCGGTCATTGTGAGTCTGTCCTTTCACAAAACTCTGCCACACTCGTGAAATTTTGCAAGATTTTTTCACGAACATGGTCGAGAATCTGGCCTGCCCTTTGATCCGCACTTGGACTTGCCACCGCGCGGCGCAGATACTAGCGTGACCGCAAAAGGGGAGCCCATGAACTTCATCGAAGCCGCCAAGGAAAAAGCCGCGCGAAACCAGCGCAACGTGATCCTGCCCGAAGGCCACGACCCCCGCATGCAGGCCGCCGCCGAGATCATCGCGGCCGAGGGCTTTGCCCATCCGGTGCTGTTCGGCGACACGCCGAAACGCGGCAAGGTGCAGGTGATCGACCCCTCGAAACTCGATATCGAACCGATGATCGACGCCATCCGCGAAAACCGGCCGAAAACCACCCGCGAAGAAGCCATCGAACGCTTGGGCGACCCGATGACCCGCGCCGCCGGCGTTCTGGCGACAGGTCTGGCCGAGGCCATGGTGGCGGGCATCGCCACGCCCACCCGCGACGTGATCCGCGCGGCCTTCCTCGTGATCGGGCTGGAACCCGAGATCCGCACCGCGTCGAGCTATTTCGTGATCCTCTCACCGGGCCGCGACGCGTTGTTCATGGCCGATTGCGCGCTCAACATCTCTCCGGACGCCGAGCAACTGGCCGATATCGCCATCGCCACCAGCCATTCCGCCACCGCCCTGACCGGCAAGCCGGCGCGTACGGCGCTCTTGTCCTATTCGACCTATCTGTCCGGCGCGGGCGAAGGCGTGGACAAGGTCCGCGAAGCGCTGCACATCGTTCAGGCCCGCCACCCCGAACTGCTGTTCGACGGCCCCCTGCAAGCCGACGCCGCCCTGTCGCGTGGCATAGCCAGCCGCAAGGGCGTCGAGGGCGATGTCGCGGGCCATGCCGACACGCTGATCTTTCCGACGCTCGACGCGGGCAACATCGGCTACAAGCTGTTGCAGGAACTCGCGGGCGCTCAGGCGGTCGGGCCGTTCCTGCAAGGCTTCCGCAAGCCGATCTGCGACCTGTCGCGCGGCGCGACGGTCGAAGACATCGTCGCCTCGGCGGCGATCACCATGTCCTCGGTCCCCGATCCCGAATAATCCACCCGCCTGCAAGGCTCGCCACAGGCCCCATAAGAAAAGGGGCCGGTTGCCCGACCCCTTTCAAATTCTCCGGCACTGCCGCGCGGCGCTTACGCGCCCTTCTGCGGCCGCATGTCGGCGGGGTCGATGCCCGCCACCGGCACAGGCGCTTTCATCGCGTCGCGGCGGAACGGTTCGCCCAGCTCCTTGTTCAGCATGACCTCGATAAAGGTGGTCTTTCCGGCCTTCTGGTCCTTGATCGCCTTGTCCAGCGCGGCGGTGGTTTCCTCCATCGTGTGGACCTGCACCCCCTCCAGCCCGCAGGCCTTTGCAATACCGGCATAGCTGACGTCTTCGTCCAGCTCGGTCCCGACGAAGTTATCGGCGTACCACAGCGTCGTGTTGCGCTTCTCGGCGCCCCACTGGTAGTTGCGGAAGATCACCATGGTGATCGCCGGCCAGTCGCCGCGCCCAACCGCCGTCATCTCGTTCATCGAGATACCGAAAGCGCCGTCGCCGGCAAAGCCCACGACAGGCACGTCCGGACAGGCGATTTTCGCGCCCGCAATCGCAGGGAAGCCATAGCCGCACGGCCCGAACAGGCCCGGCGCGAGGTATTTCCGGCCGTCTTCGAAGGACGGATAGGCGTTTCCGATGGCGCAGTTGTTGCCGATGTCGGACGAGATGATCGCGTCTTTCGGCAGCGCGGACTGGATCGCGCGCCACGCCATGCGGGGGCTCATGTGCTTCGGCTTGTCGGCGCGGGCGCGCTCGTTCCAGGTGGTGCCCGGATCGTCTTCTTCGTGGTCCATGGATGTCAGTTCCTGCGCCCAGGCCGATTTGGTCTTGGCGATGGTGGCCTTGCGCTCATCGCGGCCCGCGTCGCCCGCGGTATCCGACAGCCGCTCCAGAATGGAGCG
>JBFFQS010000230.1:0-2700 GCA_041573315.1 Amylibacter sp.
AAGCTCGACGGTCGCGTGGACGCCGACTTCCACGACCGCATGGCCGCCGAGTGGCGGGCCGAGCAGAGCCGATGCTTGCGAGAGATCGAGCAGCATCAGGCGGCCGACCGCTCTTATCTCGAGGAAGGGGTCCGCGTTCTCGAACTCGCCCAGAGCGCCCAGCGGCCGCCCCTCCAGCGCCGCATCCAGCCGGTTGATCGCCGCCTTGCGGGTCGGAAAGCGGAAGCGCTCCGCGCCGCGCGTCAGAAGAAACAGGAAAGCGACCGCGAAAGCGGCAAGCACCGCCAGCAGCGCGGTCTGGCCGAGCGGCGAAAACACCCCCCAGCGCACCAGCCCGTAACCCAGCGCCAGCAGCGATCCGGCGGGCCAGAATGATTGCAGGAACCGCTCGGCGAACAGCGACAGCCGCGCAAGGATGATCTGCCGGCCCAGCGCCCGCAGCGCCGCATCGGAAATCCGTCTTGCCTCTGTTGTCTGAGCCCCGCGTTCCGGCCCTGCCATAAACCGCCTATCCAGTCCGGCCGCGAGTCACCCGCTCACAGCCATTCGGGAATCTTATCGCGATTTATGATTTCGTCAAAGCTCGGGCGTTCACGAATGACAGCGAATTGATCCCCGTTCACCAGAACCTCCGGTATCAGCGGCCGCGTGTTGTATTCCGACGCCATGACCGCGCCATAGGCTCCGGCGGATCGAAACGCCACCAGATCGCCCTCGGCCAGAGCCGTCATATCGCGCTGGCGGGCGAAAGTGTCACCGGTTTCGCAGACCGGCCCGACGATGTCGACGGGGTGCTGGTCGGCGCCTGCCTCCGGCTCGATCACCGGTATGATGTCGTGATGGGCGTCATACATGGCCGGGCGGATCAGGTCGTTCATGGCGGCGTCCACGATCAGGAAATCGCGGCCCTCGCCCTGCTTGTTATAGATCACCGAGGTCACCAGCAACCCGGCATTACCGGCCACCAGACGGCCCGGCTCGATCTCTATCTCGCAGCCGAGGTCGCCGACCGTCTCGCGGATCACCTTGCCATACTCCAGCGGCAGCGGCGGCGCGGTGTTGGACCGCTCATAAGGTATCCCAAGCCCGCCACCCAGATCCAGCCTGCGGATATCGTGCCCGTCGGCGCGCAGCGCGCGGGTCAGCTCGGCCACTTTCAGATAGGCCTGCCGGAACGGCTCCAGATCGGTCAGCTGGCTGCCGATATGCACGTCGATGCCGATCACCTCGATCCCCGGCAGGCTGGCCGCTTCGGCATAGACCGCGCGGGCCTTGGAGATCGGAATGCCGAACTTGTTCTCGGATTTGCCGGTGGCGATTTTGGCGTGGGTCTTGGCGTCCACGTCGGGATTGACCCGCACCGTGATCGGCGCGACCAGCCCCAGCTCGCTCGCCACCGCGCTGAGCGCCAGCAGTTCCGGCTCGCTCTCGACATTGAACTGCCGCACGCCGCCCTCCAGCGCCAGCCGCATCTCGTCCCGCGTCTTGCCGACGCCGGAAAACACGATGCGCTCTCCGGGCACGCCGGCGGCTTTCGCACGCAGGTATTCGCCGCCCGACACCACATCCATGCCCGCGCCCAGCTTGGCCAGCGTCTTCAGCACCGCAATGTTGGAATTGGACTTCACCGCGAAACAGATCAGGTGATCCATCCCTGCCAGAGCCTCGTCGAACACGCGGAAATGCCGCGTCAGCGTCGCGGTGGAATAGATATAGACCGGCGTGCCGACCGCCGCCGCGATCTCGGGCACCGGCACATCCTCGGCATGCAGAACACCGTTTCGATACAGAAAGTGATCCATGATCTACCTTTTCGGGCCGGAGCGGAAAAACAGGTACAGCGGCAAACCGCAAGACACGCCGATACCAAAGGTTGCGGCCACGGACAACAGGGCAATGCGCTTCACGCGACCAGACCAGACCTCGGCCACGATCCACACGGTCAGCGCCACCGCCGCGATCGTCAGGTCCCAGACCAGACCGGAACTGGCGTCATTGGCGTGCCACGCCTCTACCATGCCGTTCAGGTCGAAGCCGTTGTCGCCGAGCCAGGCCAGAAAATAGCGCATCGGCAGGATCGCCCCGATCACCGCCAGACCCAGATAGACCAGCCGCAGCATCGCCCTATTCCCCGGCTTCAACAGGCAGCGGCGGACCGTCCGCGCCACAGGCGGTCAGCACGAAGCCCAGCGCGGCGCATGTCAGCAACACCCGGATCATAACGCCAGCTCCGCCCGCCAGCGCGCCACCTGCTCGCGCACATTCGCGGGCGCGGTGCCACCATAGCTGACCCGGCTGGCGACCGAGTTTTGCACGCCCAGAACCGAGAACACCGCCTCGGTGATATCGGCATGGACCGACTGCATGTCGGCCAGCGTCAGGTCCGGCAAATCGCACCCCTTGTCCTCGGCCATCTTGACCAGCGCTCCGGTGACGTGATGCGCCTCTCGGAACGGCATGTTCAGGGAGCGGACCAGCCAGTCGGCCAGATCGGTCGCGGTGGAAAATCCGGTCGCCGCCGCTTTTTCCAGCTCCGCCACGTTGGGCTTCATGTCGCCGACCATGCCGGTCATCGCCGCCAGCGCCAGCATCAGGCTGTCGGCGGCGTCGAACACCTGTTCCTTGTCTTCCTGCATGTCCTTGGAATAGGCCAGCGGCAGCCCCTTCATGATCGTCAGCAGCGCCACCAGAGAGCCGTTG
>JBFFQS010000231.1:0-2641 GCA_041573315.1 Amylibacter sp.
ATGGCGCAGTTGAGCGACCTGCAGGCAGCGCTGCATTTGCCAGAGGGCAGCTATCGCTTCGCCGAGGGTCAGTCCCCTACCTGAAAGACATTCACCCGGTCCGTCGCGCCCCGCACCAGCACCAGATCGCTCTTGGCGACGCCGATCGCCTTGGCCAGCAGCTTTATGACCGCCGCCGTCGCCTTGCCGTCCTGCGGCACCGTGGTGACATAGACGCGGATCAGGCCGTCGGGCTCCTCGGCGATCCGGTTGCGCGAGGCTTTCGGCGTGACCCGCACGGAAAACCGGGTGCCGCCCTTGGCCAGACGGGACAGATCGGGTGTTGTCAAAACGGGCCTCTTGCGGGTTAATGGCTGCGAGCTTCGCCGACTGTAACCGCAACGCCGGACAAGGCAACAACGAGGGCGGGAAAAAATGACCGACACGGGCAAAACGGGATTTTTCTGGGACGAGCGCTGTTTCTGGCATAGCGGAGGGCATTACGCCTTCACCGCGCAGGTCGGCGGTTTCGTCCAGCCCGTCGCCACCGGCGGCTCGCCCGAAAACCCCGAAACCAAACGGCGTTTGAAAAACCTGCTGGATGTCAGCGGGCTGTCGGGCGAACTGGTCTGCCGCTCCGCCCCGCCCGCCGAATACGAGGATCTGGCCCGCGTCCACCCCGGCAGCTACCTTCAGGCCTTCAAGGAGCTGTCGGACGAAGGCGGCGGAGATCTGGGCCTGCGCGCGCCATTCCTTGGCGGCGGCTACGAGATCGCGGCCCAGTCCACAGGGCTCGTGCAGGGCGCACTTAGGGCAGTGCTGAGATCGACCCTGCGCAACGCCTACGCCCTGTCACGCCCGCCGGGGCACCATTGCCTACCGGATTTCCCGAACGGCTACTGTCTGCTGGCCAATATCGCCGTGGCGGTCGAAAGCGCCATGGCCCACCGCCTGACCGACCGTGTCGCAGTCGTCGATTGGGACGTGCATCACGGCAACGGCACCGAGGCGATTTTCTACGACCGTCCCGACGTGCTGACGATTTCCGTGCATCAGGAGCGTAACTTCCCGATGGACACCGGCGATTTCGAGGATCGGGGCTCGGACGAGGGCGAAGGCTTCAACATCAATATACCCCTGCCGCCGGGGGCCGGTCACGCCGCCTATCTCGCGACCTTCGAGCGGATCGTGATGCCGGCGCTGAAGCAGTTCGCGCCGGACGTGATCGTCATCGCCTGCGGCTTCGACGCCTGCGCCAACGATCCGATGTCGCGCATGATGTGCACGTCAGAGACATACCGTGCCCTGACCGAGATAATGATGGACGCCGCCGACGACCTGTGCGGCGGCAAGCTGGTTCTGGCGCACGAAGGCGGCTATTCCGAGGTTTATGTGCCGTTCTGCGGCCATGCCGTGCTGCAGCAGCTTTCCGGCAGCGCCATCATGGTGCCGGACCCGCTGTTGGACACATTCACCCTGCGCCAGCCGAACGCGCGCATGAACACGGTCTACGAAGAAATCATCGACGGCTACGCCGAGGCGCTAGGTTTTTAGCTCGGGAATATCCCGGAACAGGTCCAGCGCTTCGGGATTGGCCAGCGCCTCGGTGTTCTTGACCGCCTTGCCATGGACCACGTCGCGCACAGCCAGTTCGGTGATCTTGCCGGATTTCGTCCGCGGTATATCGGCAACCTGAATGACCTTGGCCGGCACATGGCGCGGCGTGGTGTTGGCGCGGATCTCGGCCTTGATGCGCTTTGTCAGGTCGTCGTCCAGCGTCACGCCTTCCCGCAGCTTGACGAACAGGATGACGCGCACGTCGTTGTCCCACTGCTGGCCGATGACCACGCCTTCCAGAACCTCTTCGATGCGCTCTACCTGGCGGTAAATCTCCGCCGTGCCGATGCGAACCCCGCCGGGGTTCAGAACCGCATCGGAGCGGCCGTAAAAGATCATGCCTCCGGTCCCGGTCAGCACCACCCAGTCGCCGTGATGCCAGACGTTGGGGAATTTTTCGAAATATGCGGTGCGATAGCGCGACCCGTCCGGATCGTTCCAGAACCCGATCGGCATCGAGGGATGCGGACCGGCGCAGACCAGATCGCCGGGTTCGCCTTGCAGGGCGTGGCCCTCGTCGTCATAGACCTGCACATCCAGACCCAAAGCGCGCTTCTGGCACTCGCCGCGATAGACCGGGCTGATCGGGCTGCCGACGAGGAAACAGGCGATGATGTCGGTGCCGCCGGCGATGGAGGACAGGCAGACGTCGGATTTCCAGTTCGAATAGATATAGTCGAAACCTTCCGGCGCCAGCGGCGATCCGGTGGACAGGATGGTGCGCAGCGCCGACAGGTCATGGGTCTCGATCGGGGTCACGTCAGCCTTGGAACAGGCGTCGATATATTTCGCGGAGGTGCCGAAATGCGTCACCGCCTCGCTGGCCACGATCTCGGCGAGGATATTTCCGTCTGGATAGAAGGGTGACCCGTCGAACAGCACCAGTGTCGCGTCACAGCCCAGCGCGCTGACCATCCAGTTCCACATCATCCAGCCGCAAGTGGTGAAATACATCATCCGGTCGTGCGGTTTCACGTCACAATGCAGCATGTGCTCTTTCAGATGCTGGATCAGGGTGCCGCCGACGGAATGGACGATACATTTC
>JBFFQS010000232.1:0-2636 GCA_041573315.1 Amylibacter sp.
CGGTTGGGCCTCGGCCAACGTGAACGAGGTAAAGACCCGTGACTACGGGCTTATGGATTTCATTGAACCGATCCGGGCAGAGGAAAGCGTTAAGACCGCGCGTATCAAGGACAGCATCGCCAAAGGCGAGGGCTATGCATTCTACTGCTACAAGCCGCATGCGGTCTGGTACATGTTCGACGTCATGATGCTCTCTGAGCCAACCTTCGATCCCGCGAAATACGTTATGGTTCAGCCTTCGGACGATCCCGATTGGTTTGAAAAGTCTTCAGTTGCGACCAAGGATGCGCTGAAAAATGTTCAGATCGCCTGGTCGAACTCGCTTGAAGGCCGCTCGCCCGCAATCGCCGAATTCTTCGCGAACTTTGGGCTGACCGCCGACGATGTCTCCAGCTTTGCCTACGAGATCAGCGGAAAAGGCCGTGATCCGGCAGAAGTGGCGCGTGAATGGGTTGAGGCCAACCCGGAGCGTGTGGACGCCTGGCTGGGCCTCTGATTTAGCAGAATGAAGAACCGGTGGCGCCAGCGTGATGCTGGCGCTAACCCCCCAACCGACTGCGAGCACCCCCAAATGAGCGACGATACTGTCATAGAAATTTCGAACGTCTGGAAGATTTTCGGCGCCAAACCTCAGGCTGCGCTGGAGGCCATTCAGCAGCAAGGGCTTAGCAAGGCCGAAGTCCTTGAACAGTACAACGCCGTCGTTGGTGTCGCCGACGTCAGCCTGTCGGTGAACCGCGGTGAAATCTTTTGTATTATGGGCCTGTCGGGAAGTGGCAAATCCACTCTGGTACGCCACTTCAACCGTCTGCTGGAGCCAACCGCGGGCAAGATCGAAATCGAAGGCACCGACGTGATGGCGCTCGGGTCAAAAGAACTACAGAGCTTCCGCAATCAGAAGATCGGCATGGTGTTTCAGAACTTTGCCTTGATGCCGCACCGCTCTGTGCTGGACAATGTGGCTATGCCGCTGGAAATCCGGCAGGTCAGCAAGAACGAGCGAATGCGGCAGGCAGCGGCCATTCTGGATATTGTCGAACTGGGCGCGTGGAGCTCAAAATTCGCCCATGAGCTCTCGGGCGGGATGCAACAGCGTGTCGGTCTGGCCCGCGCCCTGGCCGCAAACCCCGATGTCTTGTTGATGGACGAGCCGTTCTCGGCGCTGGACCCTCTGATCCGGCGGCAGTTACAGGACGAGTTCATCCGCCTTAGCAAAATCCTCAAGAAAACCACAGTCTTCATCACCCATGATCTCGACGAAGCGGTACGCATCGGTGACCGCATCGCCATCATGCGCGATGGCAAGATTGTGCAGATCGGCACTGCCGAAGACATTGTGATGAACCCCGCCGATGATTATGTCGCGGATTTCGTCGCGGGGATTTCGCGGCTCAAGGTGGTCCGGGCCCACGCGGTGATGCAGCCACTTGAAGACCATATCAAAGCAAACGGACCTCTGCCTGCCGAGACGCCGCGTGTGAACGAGGGAGAAACCCTCTCTAACCTGATTAACATGGCCATCGAAACCGATGGTGTAATTCTGGTCGAAGATGCTGGCAGGGATGTCGGCGTCATAAGCCGCGCAGACCTTTTGCGTACCGTGATCGAAGGGACCGAAGTATCATGAGCGACCCGAACGTAAACCCGCTGGAAGACACCGAAAGCGAAGCTGCCCTCGCCTATGCCGAACAGCGACGAGAAAACATTCGCGCCTTCGTTCGCACCAGTCCCGACGTATATATTCGCGCCTTTGACAAGATCGGCGCCTCATCCCGCTTTTCGGCGACATTCAATCCGATGGCCGGGCTTTTCGGGCCGATCTGGTTCGGCGCGCGCGGCTTATGGTCATGGGCGCTGCCGTTTTTGATCCTCGAGACTTTGGGCTTCGTCCAGATAGCGCGCGACCTCTTTGGCGTTCTGGCAGCAGACGCCATGGCCCGGATTGAGTCGATCGAAGGTACGCTCGAGTTGCGTCGGCAACAACTGGCCGCCGCGATTGAAACCGGCTCGGACAAGGTCGATGTCTACCGGCGAACGGTCGAGTCTCTCGAAGCCAACATAGGAAGCATTCGCGACGAGGCGGATGCGATTGCCGCAGAGGGTCCGACAATAGTTCTTACAGGTTTTCTCATCCTGCTGGTCACCAAAGCAGCGCAATCCATTGTCGCCAATTGGGCGCTGGAAGCCAGATTTTCCGATTGGCTGTCGGACCGGTCGATCCGCTCCGGCATGCCGGTAAACCATATCGTGTTCAGTGCGATATTCATGGTGCTGATCGTGACCGCGGCGATGGTACATTACAGTTTCCCGGACCGATATTCTCTGCTGACCGCGTTTCCGACCGACCCCGATATTCGCCTGGAAAGTATCGACAAAGTGGAGGCGTTCTTTAACTGGGCAGTGATCAGCGGCGAGGCGCTCTTTGACGGCATCACGTATTTTATCCGTTTGGTGCTCGACGCGCTGGAACTGGTGTTTGTCAGCACCCCTTGGATCGTGATCGCTGCTCTGATCATCCTGCTGACCTGGCTGACAGCAGGGGTGCGCATGGCGATCTATTCAGGGGCCTTTCTGGCCTACATGGGCCTGCTGGGTTTTTGGGAAAAAGCGATGACTACGCTGGCATTGCTCGGCAC
>JBFFQS010000233.1:0-2612 GCA_041573315.1 Amylibacter sp.
GAACTCTGGTCCGCCGACAGCATCGCACGGTTCAACGCGCTCAGGGGATAGGGCAACCGTCACGGGCGCGCCTCAGTACATGAAATAGCGTTGCGCCATGGCCAGTTCCGTGGCCGGTTCGCAGGTCAGCAACTCGCCGTTCGCACGCACCTCGTAGGTTTCGGGATTGACCTCGATCTCGGGGCAGAGGTCGTTGCGGACCATGTCCTTCTTGCCGATCTTGCGGGTGTTCTCGACGGCCACCGTGGCTTTCGCCAATCCGAGCGTCTCGCCGATCCCGCCCGCCTGCGCCGCTGCGCTGACGAAACTAACCGAAGAACTTTCAAGCGACCGGCCATAGGAGCCGAACATGGGACGGGTATAGACCGGCTGCGGCGTCGGGATCGAGGCGTTCGGGTCGCCCATCTGGGCGCAGGCAATGGTGCCGCCGACCAGAACCATTTCCGGTTTCACACCGAAAAACGCCGGGTTCCACAGCACCAGATCGGCGCGTTTACCTTCGGTGACGCTGCCTATATGTTTCGACATGCCGTGCGCGATGGCCGGATTGATGGTGTATTTCGCTACATAGCGCTTCACCCGCTCGTTGTCGTTGTCGCCGCTTTCCTCAGGCAGACTGCCGCGCTGCTTTTTCATCTTGTCGGCGGTCTGCCAGGTGCGGATCAGCACCTCGCCGACCCGGCCCATGGCCTGACTGTCCGACGCGATGATCGAAAACGCGCCCATGTCGTGCAGGATATCCTCGGCGGCGATTGTCTCGCGACGGATGCGGCTCTCGGCGAAGGCGACGTCCTCGGGGATCGACTTGTCCAGATGGTGACAGACCATCAGCATGTCGAGGTGCTCTTCCAGCGTGTTGACCGTGAACGGCCGCGTCGGGTTGGTCGAGGACGGGATCACGTGTTCCTCGCCACAGACGCGGATGATGTCGGGTGCATGGCCGCCGCCCGCGCCCTCGGTGTGGAAGGCGTGGATGGTCCGGCCCTTCATCGCCGCGATGGTGTTCTCGACAAAGCCGCTCTCGTTCAGCGTGTCGGTGTGGATCATCACCTGCACGTCCATGTCGTCGGCCACCGACAGGCAGCAGTCGATGGCGCCGGGGGTCGTGCCCCAGTCCTCGTGCAGCTTCAGCGAGCAGGCCCCCGCGTTGACCATCTCGACCAGCGCGGCAGGCTGGCTGGCATTGCCCTTGCCGGCAAGGCCGAAGTTCATCGGGAACGCGTCCAGCGATTGCAGCATGCGCCCCAGATGCCACGGGCCGGGGGTGCAGGTGGTTGCCAGCGTGCCATGCGCAGGGCCTGTGCCGCCGCCCAGCATCGTGGTGACGCCGGAATGCAGCGCGTCGTCGATCTGTTGCGGACAGATGAAATGGATGTGGCTGTCGAAACCGCCCGCCGTCAGGATGCGGCCCTCGGCGGCGATGGCCTCTGTGCCCGGCCCGACGATGATATCGACGCCCGGTTGCGTATCGGGATTGCCCGCCTTGCCGATCTTGACGATCTGGCCGCCGCGCAGGCCTACATCGGCCTTGTAGATGCCAGAGGCGTCCACGATCAGCGCATTGGTGATCACCGTGTCCACCGCCCCGTCGGCCCGCGTCGCCTGTGATTGCCCCATGCCGTCGCGGATCACCTTGCCGCCGCCGAACTTGACCTCTTCGCCCTAGGTAGTCAGGTCGCGTTCGACCTCGATGATCAGGTCGGTGTCGGCCAGCCGCACCTTGTCACCTGTGGTGGGTCCATACATGTCGGCATAAACGGAGCGGGAGATTTTGGTTGGCATGGAACTTCCTTTGACTGTCGGGGTGCTTCAAACAGGCTTCCGGAGGCCGCAGCAGCTCCTGCGGCCTCCGGAAGGTCTCAGCTGTCTTTTTCAGGCGTCTCCGCCGGTTTAGGTGCGTCAGCCGGTGGTGTCGGGCGCGGCTTGGCCGTGAAATGCGGCATATCCGGCAGGGTCACCGGTTTCGCGCCTGCCTTGACGGCCGGCTTTGCAGCCTCGAGGGCCGGTTTCGGCGCGGCGGCTGCTGGCGTGGCAGCCGGTGTCGGCGCCGTTTCCACGACCTTGAGTTCGGCTTTCGGCTTGGCCTCGGCCTTTGGCGCGGGTTTGGCGGCCGGTGCCGACCTCTTCGCGGCAGGCTTGGCCACGGCCTTCGCCGCCACTGGTTTCGCTTTCGGCGTCACCTTGGCCTTTTCAGGCGCGACCGCCTTGGCCTTTTTCTTCGGCGCGGCCTTCGCTTTCACCGCCGGTTTTGCGGCAGTCTTCGCGGCAGGTTTCTCGGATTTCTCCGCCAGCAGCTTCAGCGATTCCAGATGCGCCGCTTTCATCGCCGCTGTCATGTCGCTGAACGATTTTCGCGGCCACTTGGTATAAAGATCGAACATCTCTGCGGAAAAATTCATCCGCGCGTGGAACAGATCGACATTGGCGTCGCAAACCGTGTTCCAGATTTCCATCGGGGTAGATTGCTTTTTCATGACCTAAAGGTCTCCCATGACAAATTGGTTGAATCCAAAAATACGCCTGTTGCCGCTCACCGGCACCAGGTGGACCTCCCTTGTTTGGCCGGGTTCGAAACGCACCGCTGTCCCCGCAGCGATATCCAGACGCCGGCC
>JBFFQS010000234.1:0-2412 GCA_041573315.1 Amylibacter sp.
GAAACCGCCTCCGGGAACACCGACAACACTGCGGAAAAACCGCAGGAAGTCGACGCGGACGGCAACCCGATCGAAACAGACGACGACGAGGACGAGGACGAACAGGCCAATATGTCCCTGTCCGCCATGGAAGCCGCGCTGAAACCAGAGGTTCTGGCCACGCTGGAAAAGATCGCCAAGAATTACGAGAAACTGGCGGAAATGCAGGATATCCGGATTTCCGCGACGCTGAACGAGGACGAGAAGTTCTCGAACACCTCCGAGTCCGCCTATCAGAAACTGCGCCAGAAACTCGTCGATCAGGTCAATGCGCTGCACCTGCACAACAACCGGATCGAAGCGCTGATCGACCAGCTTTACGGCATCAACCGACGCATCATGTCGCTGGACAGCGGCATGGTGAAACTCGCCGACCAGTCTCGGATCAACCGCCGCGAGTTCATCGATGCCTACCGCGGGTCCGAACTGGATCCGCAGTGGCTGGAGCATATCGCGGAAAAAGACGGTCGCGGCTGGCAGTTGTTCAACGAAAAGCACCGCGACAAGGCCGAGGAAATCCGCGCCGAGATGGCGCAGGTCGGCCAATACGTCGGCGTGGACATCCCGGAATTCCGCCGCATCGTCAATCAGGTGCAAAAGGGCGAAAAAGAGGCCCGCATCGCCAAGAAGGAAATGGTCGAGGCAAACCTGCGTCTGGTTATTTCCATTGCGAAGAAATACACCAACCGCGGCCTGCAATTCCTCGACCTGATCCAGGAAGGCAACATCGGCCTGATGAAGGCGGTCGACAAATTCGAATACCGGCGCGGCTATAAATTCTCGACCTACGCAACGTGGTGGATCCGTCAGGCAATCACGCGCTCGATCGCGGATCAGGCCCGCACGATCCGTATTCCTGTGCATATGATCGAGACCATCAACAAGCTGGTCCGCACGGGTCGCCAGATGCTGCACGAAATCGGCCGCGAGCCGACGCCCGAGGAACTGGCCGACAAGTTGCAGATGCCGCTGGAAAAGGTCCGCAAGGTGATGAAGATCGCCAAGGAGCCAATTTCGCTGGAAACCCCGATCGGCGACGAGGAAGATTCGCAGCTTGGCGATTTCATCGAGGACAAGAACGCGATCCTGCCGTTGGAAAGCGCAATTCAGGGCAACCTGAAGGAGACCACGACGCGGGTTCTGGCCTCGCTGACGCCGCGCGAGGAACGCGTTCTGCGCATGCGGTTCGGCATAGGGATGAACACGGACCATACGCTCGAGGAAGTCGGCCAGCAGTTCAGCGTGACCCGCGAACGCATCCGGCAGATCGAGGCCAAGGCGCTGCGGAAACTGAAGCATCCGAGCAGAAGCCGGAAGTTAAGGTCGTTTTTGGATCAGTGATTGCCCTCGAATAGGTGCTGAAGACACATGGCAAACGGCCATATTAAGCAACCTTCGGTGATACTCGCGCTTGTCGTCCTGCTAACCGGCGGCGCTCCACTGGTACTACAGTTTTTGGGCGTTCGGTTCATGCCGAACGCCGCAATGCTACAATCCCTGAATCCGCCGGTCATTCCGCTGTCGGCAATTCTCGGCTTCTTCGTCGCCCGCGCGCTCCTTCGGCTGGAATTTCGCGCCAGCCGGCGCAGGAATGGCCGCCTTAGGATTCTCGGTCTCTTCGTGACTTTTCAAGCCTTGTTTTTCGTAACCTGCTATTTGGCTGTCACGGTGACACTACCGATGATAGCTGCGCTGATCGGCGGCGGCAAAGCCACACAATACGAAATCGCCGGCAACCAGTCCTCCGGTGCCCGAAGAATATGCAGCGGCCCGGTCAGCCTTGCGTACCCGCATTTCATCTTCAACATGCTGTGCGGCGTCGAGAGGCCGGTCCGGGAAGTTGTAAAGAAAGGAGCCCGATTGCGTCTCGATGGTTATGGCAGCGCCGCAGGCATCTACTATCGAACTGTTTCTCTCCAAAATTAACGCTCTGTCACTGGATGGAGGCAAATTGAGTTGGCTACCTCGCCACATTCAGCTCGGCAATGCCGACCATAAAAAACGGGGCCCGAAAGACCCGTTTCCTTACCGGTTACGCGCGAACTTCGCGTTACGCTAAATTTCTGCCAAAAAATGCAACCGTCCGCTCCCACGCCAGCTCCGCCATTTTCTCGTCATAGCGCGGCGTTGAATCGTTGTGGAACCCGTGATTGGCACCCTTATAAATATGCGCGGTGTAGGTCTTGTCGTGCTCTTTCAGCGCCGCCTCATACGCAGGCCATCCGGCATTCACACGCTCGTCGAGTTCGCCGTAGTGCAGCAGCAGTGGCGCCTGGATCTTGGGCACGTCCTCGGCTGCAGCTTGGCGACCATAGAACGGGACCGAGGCCGACATCTCCGGATAAGCTACCGCCAACGCGTTGCACACGCCGC
>JBFFQS010000235.1:0-2378 GCA_041573315.1 Amylibacter sp.
CCTTTCCGGCTCCCCGCGGGGTGCCCGGTGTTTCTTTCCCATCAGCCCTTGGCCAGTGTCTTGGCCTGCTTGACCCAATCGTCCCGTTCGATCCGGCCCTTGAATTTCAACTGGTCATCGACCCATTCTATATCGGCCTTCTTCCACGAAGCGATTTGCTCAAAGCGATAGACGCCCAGATCGTTCAGCTTCTTTTCCAGGGCCGGTCCAACGCCGGAAATCACTTTCAGATCATCGACATTGTCCGGCGCCGCGCCGTAGAGTTTAGGTTTGCCGACGGATTTCGTCACTTCGGGCACCGGCTCAGCCACGACCTCTGGCATAACGGGCGCCGCCGAAGTGGCCGCCGGTGTCGGCGCAACCGGCTCTGCCGGAACAGCGTCGCTACCAGTGCAAAAAACCTGCGGGAAAAGGTAACCGGCGCCCAGCAGCGCGACCAGACCGATCACGGCGGACACCAGCCCGTGCAATCCGACCCAGTAGACGCAAACACTGGCTATGAACAGACCAGCGGCGAAGGCCAATATCCAGCAAACCGCGTTGCAGGTGTTCAACATGCTGGTGTCGTTTTCGGTACTCATATTCTTCTCCTCGGGACCCTCAGGCCTTGCGTGTCTTCAGTACGGGGACTTCGTCACCCTGAATGCGTTTGATCGTATCGCCATAGGCCAGCGCCAGCGCGGCCGAGGCATTCTCTTCGTTGACCGCCGCGCCCTCGGTCAGTGACGTCAGGCCGGACAGCGGCTCGGCTGCGAAACGGCCGTTCTGCGGTCCCGGCTTCGGCACTTCGCCCGCGGCGAAACGGTCCAGAATATCCGCAAAGGTCTTTTCGGTCAGGTCTTCATAGAAATCCTTGCCAATTTGAACCATCGGCGCGTTAGAACAAGCGCCCAGGCACTCGACCTCTTCCCAGCTGAATTTGCCATCGGGGGAAATCTCGTGCGGGTTTTTGGCGATCTTGTCCTTGCAGACCGCGATCAGGTCCTCTGCGCCGCAGATCATGCAGGACGTGGTGCCGCAGACCTGTACATGCGCGACGCTGCCAACCGGCTGCAACTGGAACATGAAGTAAAAGGTCGCGACCTCCAGCACACGGATGTAATCCATGCCCAGCATGTCGGCGACATATTCAAGCGCCGGCTTGGTCAGCCAGCCTTCCTGCTCCTGCGCGCGCCACAACAGCGGGATCACGGCAGAGGCCTGACGGCCTTCGGGATACTTGGTCAGCTGGGCCTCGGCCCATTTCTGGTTGGCAGCGCTGAATTCGAATGATTCAGGCTGCTCGGGATGCAGGCGACGCAAAGACATTAGCGGTCAATCTCCCCAAAGACGACATCGAGCGATCCGATGATGGCGGCCACGTCGGCCAGTTGGTGACCCCGGCAGATGTGGTCCATGGCGGCAAGGTGCAGGAACCCGGGCGCGCGGATCTTGGCCTTGTAGGGTTTGTTCGACCCGTCGGATACAAGGTAGACGCCGAACTCGCCTTTGGGAGCCTCGACGCAGGCGTAAGCCTCACCCTCGGGAACGTGGAACCCTTCGGTATAGAGTTTGAAGTGGTGGATCAGAGCCTCCATAGAGGTCTTCATTTCCTTGCGCGACGGCGGCGTCAGCTTGCCGCGTGCCAGCACGTCACCCGTGGCGCTTTCCAGTTTCTGGATCGCCTGCTGGATGATTTTTACCGACTCGCGCATTTCCTGCATCCGGCAGAGGTAACGGTCGTAACAGTCGCCCTTGGTGCCGACAGGGATCTGGAAATCAAACTCGTCATAGCATTCGTAGGGCTGCGCGCGGCGCAAATCCCATGCCATGCCGGACCCACGCACCATGACGCCGGAGAAACCCCAATCGAGCGCCTCCTGCTTGGACACAACGGCAATATCCACGTTGCGCTGCTTGAAAATCCGATTCTCGGTCAGCAATTCGTCGATATCGTCCAGCACCGCCGGAAATTCCATCGACCACTGCATGATATCGTCAAGCAACTGGTCGGACAGGTCCTGATGCACGCCGCCGGGGCGGAAATAGGCCGCGTGCAGTCGCGCGCCGCAGGCCCGTTCATAGAACACCATCAGCTTTTCGCGTTCCTCGAAGCCCCAGAGCGGCGGCGTCAGCGCGCCAACGTCCATGGCCTGCGTGGTAACGTTCAGCAGGTGGTTCAGCACGCGCCCGATTTCCGAATAGAGAACCCGGATCAGCGAGGCGCGACGCGGCACCTCGACACCGGTCAGCTTTTCGATCGCCAGACACCAGGCATGTTCCTGATTCATCGGCGCCACGTAATCGAGCCGGTCGAAATACGGCAGATTTTGCAGATAGGTGCGCGATTCCATCAGCTTTTCGGTGCCACGGTGCAGCAGGCCGATATGCGGATCGCA
>JBFFQS010000236.1:0-2330 GCA_041573315.1 Amylibacter sp.
GGTCTGCAAGGAAATCGGCGTGGAACTGTCCAAGCACAAGGTCCGGTCCTTCGAGGATCTGGAAATGTGGGGCGAGGCGCTGGACAGCTATGACCTGATCGTGGCCCTGTCACCAGCGGCCCAGCGCATGGCGCTGGACCTAACCGAGAACTACGCGCTGACCGTGGAATACTGGCCGACCCTTGATCCCGTGGGAATCGGAGAGACCCGCGAAGACAAAATGGAAGCCTATCGGCAGGTCCGCGACCAGATCGTCGCCAATATTAAAAGGCGCTTCCGGAAAAAGACTGCCTGAACAGCATTCTGCGCCGCCCAAAGCCATTTTTCCGCGACTCCGCCGTGATTCGCTTCGAAATCCGGTGTTTTCACTTGATTCTTTTTCTCGTCAGGCCCATGTAACGATCGCATCGGGCACGGTCCCGATATATTGAAACCAAGTGGGGAAAAGCATGGCTAAGGAAGAATTACTCGAATTTGACGGTGTCGTGGTCGAGCTTCTGCCGAATGCGACATTTCGGGTAGAGCTTGAAAACGGCCATGAAATCATTGCGCACACAGCAGGCAAGATGCGGAAAAACCGCATTCGCGTGCTGGCCGGGGACAAGGTACAGGTGGAAATGACGCCTTATGACCTGACCAAAGGGCGCATCAATTATCGCTACAAGTAAATTTTCGTGAAACTGGTTCTCGGTTCCGCGAGTCCGCGGCGGCAGGAGTTGCTGGCGCAGATCGGCGTGCGGCCGGACGCTATTCGCCCCGCCGACATAGACGAGACCCCGCGAAAGGCCGAACCGCCGAGGGTTTATGCCCAACGGCTGGCTCTGGAAAAGGCGCAGGCAATCGAGTTGGCGCCGGATGAAATCGCACTCTGCGCCGATACGGTCGTGGCCCTGGGCCGCCGGATACTGTGCAAACCCGCCGATGCCGAAGAAGCTGCCAAATTCCTGAAATTGCTTTCGGGCCGCAGTCACAACGTGATCACCGCCGTGGCATTGCGGTGCGCGGATCAGGTCCGGACCCGCACCGTGGTAACCTCAGTCAAGTTTAAATCCCTGTCCGACGCGGAAATATCGGCCTATCTGCAGTCCGGTGAGTGGCAGGGCAAAGCCGGCGGATATGCCATCCAAGGGCTTGCGGCCGCCTATATCCCGCGCATCAACGGCTCCTACAGCAATGTCGTCGGCCTGCCGCTGGCGGAAACCGCCAACCTGCTGAACGGCGCCGGATACCGCGGCACGCCAGAACCGGAGATTTCATAATGCGCAAGGGTCGTATCGCGGTCATAGACCGGATTGACGGGCGGTCCGCCGCAGCACTGCTGGTGGATGGCCGGTTGCACGATCTGCTGATTGATCCGCCCGATGACGGCCAGCCGCACACCGGAGAGATTTATGCCGGCAAAGCACAGCAGCCGATGAAGGGCCAGAACGGCATCGTAATCGATCTGGGCAACGGCCGGCGCGGCTTTCTCAAGCAGGCCAGGGGCATTGCGCCCGGCACGACCATGCTGGTTCAGGTCGCCACTTTTGCCGAAGGCGACAAGGCGCCGCCGGTGACACAAAAGATACTCTTCAAGGGCCGATACGCCATCGTCACGCCCGACGCGCCCGGCATCAACGTGGCGCGCTCGATCAAGGACGAGGAAGAGCGGGAGCGCCTTCTTGAGATCGCCCACGAGTGCCTGACCGAGTCGCCCGAAGGGCTTGGCTTGATCCTGCGGTCCGCCTGCAACGGCGTCACAGCGGAGCCGATCCAAGACGAGCTGATCCAGTTACTCGGATTGGCCGATAAGATCGCCAAAGAATCCATCTCGGAGCCCGGCTTGCTGTTAGCCGCGCCCAGCGCCGAGGAACTGGCCTGGCGCGACTGGGTCGATCCCGATCCCGACGAGGTTTACACGGAGCCGGACGGGTTCGAGACACTCGGCGTCTGGGATCACATTCAGGCCCTGCGCAGCCCGAGGGTTCCCCTGTCCAACGGTGCGTCGATGATCATCGAGCAGACCTCTGCTCTGGTCGCCGTCGACGTGAATACCGGCAGCGACTTCTCCCTGACGGCGGGGCTCAAGGCCAACCTGGCGGCGGCGGGCGACCTGCCGCGCCAATTGCGCCTGCGCGGCATGGGCGGCCAGATCACCATCGACTTCGCCCCCAGCCCGAAAAAGGACCGCCGCGTTATCGAACATGCGCTACGCAACGCCTTCAGGTCGGACCCTACGGAAACCACCCTTGTCGGCTGGACGCCTTTGGGGCATTTTGAGCTGCAACGAAAACGCGAGAGAATACCACTGCCGGAGCTTTTACCCGAATGACCTGCCCGATCTGCGACAA
>JBFFQS010000237.1:0-2301 GCA_041573315.1 Amylibacter sp.
AGGTCCTTCACCTCATCGGTATTGGCCTGACGTTGCGTATCACCTGCAAGCCGCTTCTTGCCGGCCTCCAGAAACTCCTTCGACCAACTGTAATAAAGGCTCTCGGCAATGCCCTCCCGGCGGCAAAGTGCGGCAATGCTTTCCTCGCCACGCAGGCCTGCCAGGACGATGCAGATCTTCTCTTCAGCCGAGCGATGCTTTCGCGTCTTGCGACGGATGTCTCTGATGGCCCGGTCGGCCGCAGCCTTCGCGTTCACGGATTTCTGTCTCATCTTCACACCTCAAAGGTTACGATGAGACAGAAATCCTCCTCTACGCAATCAACTCAAAAAGTCCCAAAGGCGCTGATGTCAGACACTCTTTTCAACGCGCCTTCGCTGACAAAAAAGGAAGCCTCCATCGCGCTGTCGTGGGCCCAGACCCGAACGGCGCGCCGTGCCGTATCATAGAAGCGGCTTTGATTTGGAAAGTTAAGCGCCATAGCCATGTACCTTATGAGAGCCGCCGGATTCAGGAGTCGCGGCCGAGCCGCTCGATATCAGCGAGTACGGCTGCGATCAGTGTCTGTCTGCGGGAGTCTTGCACAATTGGCGAATTGGCAAACAGGTTGAGAAGATAGCGTGCCTTCTCGGCAGCCTCGGGCCAATTCGCGGCCGGCGCCGCCACCAATTGAGATTCCAATTCATCCTGCCGAAGGCGCAATACTTTTTCATTGGCCTCCACGTCCGCCAACAGGCGACGAAGATCGGTGGCCTTCTGAGCCGTCATCCCGCGATGCTGATCCAGTTTGATCGTTTTGTCGGTCATGATCATGCGCCTCGTGTTCGGATCGAGCTTTGGTTGCTGGAAACCATAGGTCGCGCCGATCGGCTGATTCGTTTCCACTGCGGGCAGTTGATGCATCGCCCTGCCAGCGTGGCAGGGAGATACTAAGGGCAAATTGCGGACGCTAATTAGCGGCTGGGATTTCGGCGATGATCTTTGTGAGCGCTTTAGCGCAGGCATCGGCCACTGCTTCGTTCGGTGACTCTGAACCCGGCGGCGTTGCAAAGCCGGTTTTCTCGATCATCCTGTCGCGGCTCCACTTGTTTTCCTTGCTGAAAGCGTCGCGCTGTTCCACGGTTGCGCCAGCGTTGTATCGCTCGACGCATACTGGCGCATACGCCGTTACAAGCGCGACGGTTGCACGTTCAGCGGCCATTTTCTCGGCAGTGCTGCCGAGGGTCCATCCCACCAAACCGAAGCCAATGGCGATGGTAGCGACGGCGCCAACGCCTGCACCTTGGGCGAGGCGCGTGAGCGACTCGGCTTCGAAGATTTTCGGCAAGTTCATGACATTTTTCCTTGTAATTGGGAGGAATATTCTTTCCTTCTGATGGAAATTTTATCACAGACGAACGATGATGGATAGGTGAATACTCGTCTTCTTCGTTAAAACTTATCTGAAAATACGACAATAATACTTTTCTTTTGTAGTTTCTATGATGTGATAGACAGCTATTATTTATTCAATAAATAAATATATATTTTGATATTTTGTATAATCTAACGAAGACGTTGCTGTAGAAATACATCTTTCGATGTGTCAAAAGGTGAAATGCTTTTCATGGGTGCTATACAGTTCAAATATGGAACAACAACTTCTAAACTTCAAGTGCGTCAACCACAAAAATTATGCCACGTCGATAGATTAACCTGCAGAAATTTCTGAGAAATAGGTTTATGTTTAGTGCGCGACTTGAACGCGGTCCGACTTGCTCAGGATTGGCCAAAGAGACCGGTTTCGCAAGACCCGCAACGTGCGTCCGTGGAAGACCGCTCTTGGCACGGACCGGAAGTGCCACCGCCGCCCGGCGACTTCCGTTCCTGGGGACCTAACGGAGATCAGCTGGGCGATTTCCGCTTTTGCGTGATTGAGGTCTGATGCTGGGGGCTAAGCGGACATCCGAACGGCGGCAGTTTAAGGCTGCTGTTGACCTTGAAGAGACATTTCGACGGACTCTAACCCGCGGCCAGACTGGATCCGTTCTGAAGGCGTCTCATTTTGTCTCGCAGAGGTTCCACTAGGCCGTGTACTCATAAACAGGAACTTTCGTTTTCATCGGGCACAATGTCTGAAATTCACCCCAAAGCTGCCGTCATTTCCAAACGCTCAGCACGGCGAAAATGTGCCAAAAACGGACATCGGGCCTTTCCTCCAATCGCGATTACCGGTTATCGCCACGCCGGTTCAATCGTCACCATACGCTGTTCCATGAGCGCGACGATCGCGGCCTCCGAAATGGCTTGCGCCCGCAGGCC
>JBFFQS010000238.1:0-2244 GCA_041573315.1 Amylibacter sp.
CGGCCAGATCGACCTGTCCAGCGCCGTTCAGGTCGACGCCGGCACCACTACACTGCAGGCGTGAAAGACGTAAGGGGCTGTCTTTTTGCCAAGCCAGCGCGGTGTCGAGGTTGGCCGGTCCAGTGAGGCTCGCTTCGATCAGAGACAGGTCCGCCAGGGCGGCCTGCAGATCAAGCTGTCCGGCGTCGCTCGTAAGGGTGCCACTGGCCGTCGCATCGACTGATTGTGACCGGATGGTCAGCAGAGACAGCTCCGTGCCTGTCTCGTCGCGCTTGGCGTCCAATTGCAGTTGGCTGACGCCGGCCAACAGCGGATCGAGCTGCGGCGTGCCGCTGACCAGATCAGTTGCCTCGGCGCTGAGCGACAGATCGAAACTTCCGCCCAGAAGGGCTACACTGCCCTCGCCATGTAGTTTGATCCCGCCCGCGATGTCGCGTCCCAGCAGGCCGGAAAACCTGCCAATCGACGCCGCTTCCAGATCGGCGGTTCCGGTGGCGGTCAGTCCGGTGTCAAGCGCATCGAGCGTGCCCGCCGCCCGCAGCGACAGACCGGCGCCATCGACTTGCAGTTTTTTCAATTGCAGCGGCGTACCGTCGCTCCAAAGCAGCGCCGCGGCGCCCGTCAGTTGCCGGCCCAAGGCGCGCGCAACCTTGACGTCGGTATGAATGATACCCGAGGCCGAAAACCCGATATTGGCGGAAATCCGGCGGGGGCCGGTCGCGGCAATCGTTCCTTCGGCGTCCAGCTCTGTCGTCCCGATAGTCAATCCGTTGCGGCTGAATTCCTTTACAGTCGCGGTGGCTTGCCACTCATCGCCGGTGGCGGCGTCGAACTTTGCCGTCAGGTCGGCACGGGTCAGGGTTGTGCCTCCGCCTGGCAGCGGCAGCGTGACGGGTTGCCCCGACGCGCCTGCGATCCGTCCCGTTAGGTCGAACCTTTCCGGCAGGCCGTTGGCCGCAAAGTCAAGCATTCCGCTGATCCGAAGCGCCGCGGTTTCGGCGGTCAGGGCGCTGATTTGCGTCCGACCGTCCGGCAGGCTTCGACCGTCAACCGACAGGCTGACATTGTCGCCAAAAAACGGCGCCAGCGCTGGCGCGAACAGCGGCGCGACATCGCCGGACAGCCTGGCGCTGAATTCCCGCACCGGCTGATCGCTATCGGGAGTGCTGGTTGCTGCGCGCAACAGAGTGACCTGCCCGCTAACACGCTGAACGCCGCCGGTCGCCAGTTCAAGCCGTGCCTCGTACCGCGACAGCGGCGCTGATCCGACGATCGTCATCCGGACCGACGGCCGCCCTTGCAGGTTCAGCAGATTGGCGGCGATACCGTTTGGCGCCTCCTCCAACTGGACATCCAGGTCAAGCACATCGGTTTCGTTGGAATATCCGGCTGCAATCGTAAATTGGCCTGTCGGACCGTCGAGTCTGTTCGCCTGCAGGTTTACTTGACCCGAGCCGCCAGACAGGGTGGCGCTGCCCTCCAGAGACAGGGTCGCGGCGGCACCAAGGATGCTTGGGCCGAGCGCTATCGAGCCGGCTCTGATCTCGCGAATGTCGATCTCCAGCGGCAATTCGGGCAGCTTGAACGGCTTGGCCTCTGCCGAAGGCGCCGATTTGCCCGATGGCGGCAAACGGTCCAGCACGATCGTTTCAACCGACAGTTCGGTGACCTCCAGCCGCCGCGAAAACAGGGCGCGGCGGTTCCAGTCCAGTACCAGACCGGTCATGGTCAGCCAGACCCCGTCGGCGTCGGCGATGGTCAGCTGATCGATGCTTGAGCCAGAGGTCAGCGACCCGTTGAACCCGACAAGGCGCACTTGTGTACCCTCGGTCGACAGGTTGTCCTCGATAAGGGATTGCAGATAGCCGCGGTCTTCTTGCGATGCGGGCTCCTGCGGCGTCGCGTCCTGCGCCTGCGCCAGACCGACGGCCACAATCATGAACAGAAAAGAGATCACATGCCGCATCAGAACGCCTGCCCGATGCCGATGTAGAACTGAACCCCGCCGCCGTCGCCGCCGTTGACGGCTTGGGCGACATCAACGCGAATTGCGCCGATGCCGGTGTAATACCGCAACCCGAGGCCCGCGCCGCTGTGGCTTGGGCTGTCCGACGACGGAATACTGTCCGCGCTGATATAGCCGGTGTCATAGAAACCCACCACGCCGATAGTCTTGGTGATTTTCGCGCGGAGCTCCGCCGAAAGCCCCAGGAACGACCGGCCGCCAGAGATGTCGCCGCCGCC
>JBFFQS010000239.1:0-2203 GCA_041573315.1 Amylibacter sp.
AAACTGCAGCAGCATCCGCGCTATGTCGAATTGGCCAAATGTACCGGATGCGGCGATTGCGTCGAAGTCTGTCCCGTGATGCTGCCGGGAAGCCAACGCAGGGCCATATACTTGATGGACGGCCACCAACCGGGGTGTGCGGCGATTGATAAAATGGGGAAGGCGCCATGCGCCGGCATCTGTCCCGCCGGCGTTCATGCCCAGGGTTACATTGCCCTCATTGCTCAAGGGCGATTTCAGGAAGCACTGGATCTTATTCGTGAGGCCATTCCATTTCCGGGCATCATTGGGCGCATCTGTACCCATCCCTGTGAGTTGAACTGCCGTCGGTCTGAAATAGATACTCCCGTATCTATCCGCTTGCTTAAGCGCTTTGTGGCCGATTGGGAGCCCGACGAATCCGCTAAGCCCGAAACCGCCCAAACACCGGTAAAATCAATTGCAGATGACGGCCGCAAAGTGGCGGTCGTTGGCTCCGGGCCGGCGGGCATGACCGTCGCCGATGGTCTGGCACGGAAGGGGCATCGGGTGACCGTGTTCGAAAAGCTGCCGGTTATTGCCGGCATGTTGTCCGTGGGCATTCCTGCCTACCGCTTACCGCGAGATGTCATTGACCGCGAGTATCGCCGCATTGAGTCTTTAGGCGTCAAAATCATGCTCAGTACTGCCATCGGACCGGGTGGTGACCATTCGCTGGATGATTTATTCAAAATGGGGCATGACGCCGTATGTCTGGCTATTGGAGCCCACAAAAGCATTTCTCTGAGCGTACCCGGCGAAACATTCGATGGTGTAATCCAGGGGATAGAGCTCTTAAAAACCATCAATTTAAGCCAGCGGCTTGATGCGGCGGCCTACAGGGCTGTCCTGAAACGCGTGCTTCCAGCCGGAACAAAGACTCGGGCTGTTGTATTGGGCGGCGGTAATACGGCGATGGATGTTGCCCGGACGCTTAAGCGTATTGGTGTTGAGGATGTCTGTATCGCCTATCGTCGCACCCGTGATGAGATGCCGGCTTTAGAAGAGGAGATCGATGATACCGAACAAGAAGCGATCGCGATTGAATATTTAACAGCGCCTTGCCGTATCATCGGGGATTCTGCAAATCATGTGACCGGCTTGGAATGCCTGCGCATGAAGCTGGGGGAGCCGGATGAAAGTGGTCGGCGCCGACCGATCCCCATAAGCGGCAGCGAATTTGTGATACCGGTAGAGTTGGTGGTGCCGGCCATCGGGCAAGTACCCGATATCAGAAGCCTGGATTCGGATGATCGTATCACCATGACCCGTGATCAGCGGATTCAGGTGAATCGTGTCACTTTTGCGACCGGTCATCCGGGCGTTTTTGCAACCGGTGATGCCGTCACCCGCGATAAAATGTCGGCGATTGAGGCCATCGGAATGGGGAAAAAAGCGGCGGCTGAAATTGATGCTTACCTCAGCAGCAAAGCGACTGCTGAAGGCTCAGTTGCCGTTAATGATTTCGAAATCGCGCACAGGCAAATGAGTGAAACGGAGCTACTGCCCAAACCACAGATCCCCGTGCCGAAGCTGTCAATGGAAAAGCGCCTGAGCAATTTTGCAGAGGTCGAGCTGGGATATTCTCAAGAACAGGCCATGGCTGAAGCGCAGCGCTGCCTGATGTGCGGCCCCTGCAGTGAATGTTTGGCCTGTGTGAAGGCCTGTGGACCGGAGGCGATCGTACAAAACAGCCAGGCAACCTCAGTGGATCTGGAGGTGGGAGCGATTATTTGCGCCGATGATCAAACCCACGCGCTAACGAATTTATCTGAAAACAGCAAGCTTCTTTACCGCATTCCGGCGGAAGATGCGCTGATGGGATCTGCTGCCGCCGCTCAAGTGATGTGCCGCCTGACACCGGTGCAATCCGTCGAGCCTTCTGTTAGCGTTGTGGCATCGCCGGCAGATGATGTCCGTATGGGCGTCTTTATCTGTCAGTGTGATCATTTTATTTCTGATGTGGTGGACACCGACACACTTCGTGAACGGGCAGCGGCCTGGCCCACTGTCGTACACGCCGAAGTGCTGCCATTTTCCTGTACGACCGAGGCGCTTGCAGAAATTCAGAATAAAGTGCAAATATTCGACTTGAATCGAATGACCCTGGGTGCCTGCGCCTGCTGTTCACTGGACCAGATCTGCTACAGCTGCACCTATCAGCGCGTTCGATGCAAGACCCATC
>JBFFQS010000240.1:0-2201 GCA_041573315.1 Amylibacter sp.
ATCCCTAGTCGGCTTTGCTCCCGGCGGGGCTTGCCATGCCGGCCTTGTTGCCAAGGCCGCGGTGGGCTCTTACCCCACCTTTTCACCCTTACCTGCAAGTCGCAGGCGGTTTGTTCTCTGTGGCGCTTTCCCGCGGGTTTCCCCGGGCGGGCGTTACCCGCCGCCGTTTCTTTATGGAGTCCGGACTTTCCTCGCTTGCGCGCGGTCATCCGGCCATCCGCGAATGCTCTCTATATAAGTGCGGCGGTGCCGAGGTCAACATCCGCGCAAGGCCATTTCCGCGCCAGCGCCGCCATGGTTCCGACGTCCTGTTCGGTCAGTCCGCCGGATACAAAGGGCCGGAAACGCAGGCGGAATGCGTCCAGAACCGCCTGCCAGCTGTCCGCGTCACCGGGGTCGGGTGCGCGATAGCCGAAGGTTTGCGCATGGTCCTTGAACACGTCCCAGTCCGCCTCTGCCCGCACCGGTTCCGCCCAGACCGACAGCCCGCCCAACGCCAGACGCCGCCAGTCGAACTTCCGCCCCGGATCGGACTTGCGGTCCGGCGCCATGTCGGAATGGCCGATGACCCGTTCGGGCGCGATGGCGTGACGCCGCAGGATGCCCGCCAGCAGGTGTTCCAGCGCCGCCATTTGCGGTTCCGGAAACGGCGGAAAACCGGCCAGCGGTCCCGCATTGGCCAGTTCGATGCCGATGGAATGGGAATTAACGTCGCGGACCTGTCCCCAGACACCCGCCCCGGCATGCCATGCGCGCGCATTCTCCGGCACCAGCGGTGTCACCAAGCCGGATTCGGAAATCACGTAATGCGCGGAAACTTCGGCAGCAGGATCGCAAAGCCGGATGATCGCCGCCTCGGCGCTCTCCATTCCGGTATAGTGCAGCACGACCATATCCGGCGACAGACCGTGCCGGCGCGCGCCGAGGTTCGGGCTTTGCGCGGCATCGGCCTTCGTGGTCATGACCGGCTATTCCACCAGCCTGCGATAGGTGTCCGGCGTCCACTTGCAGGCGAAGCCGTCGCCGTCCGGATCGAGGTTGCGCGGATCGAGACGCGGTCCGCCTGATGCCAGAAACACGCGCTGCGCCTCGTCGGGGTCGCGGCTGTAGCGGAAGCAGGTGGAGTCGCCGCTGCCGCCATGCCGGATATAGATCTTGTTGCCGACCTGGTTGGTCTGGTTGACCGCATAGGCGGCCAGATTGACGTCATTCGTGCGCTCGGGCAGCGGCTCTGGCTGAATTATTTGGTATTCGCTGGCCAGCGCGCGCAGCTTGGCGGCGTCCGACTCGATGGTTTCCCGTTCCTTGATGACCGAGAAATCCTGCGTTTGCGAAATGCCGGTCGGCGCCTGTGTGTTCAGGGCGACATCGCCTGCAACCGGGCCATCCTCGGCAATCACTCCGTCGCCGGACAAGGGCTCATCCGCGGTCGTCGCTTGAGACGCCCGGATTTCCGCCTCGATCAGCCGCCTTTCCTGCTCGCGCCGCTCAAAGGCGGTCGGGTCCGGTGTCAGGCTGTCGAAATACCCGCTCCGCGACTGAGGCTCAGGCGCGGGTTCGCAGGCCACGACGGCCAAAAGGATCAGAGAAACCGGTAAAAGTTTGAACATATCAACACCTGATTGCTAAAATTCATGAAAAACTACCACCATTTCACCGGTTTGGAAACAAAGCCCGCCGCATTTTCCAGCGCATAGGCGATGTTCAGCATATCGCCCTCGTCCCACGGCCGTCCGATCAGTTGCAGCCCCAGCGGCAGACCCTGCTTGTCCAGCCCCGCCGGAACGCTGACGCCGGGCAGGCCGGCGAGGTTGACGGTCACTGTAAACACGTCGTTGAGATACATTTTCACCGGATCCTCGTCAGCCATCTCGCCAAGGCCAAACGCCGCGGACGGGGTCGCCGGTGTCAGGATCGCATCGACGCCGCTGGCGTAGACTTTCTCGAAATCCTGCTTGATCAGCGTGCGCACGCGCTGCGCGCGGCGGTAATAGGCATCGTAGAACCCGGCCGACAGCACGTAGGCGCCGATCATGACGCGGCGCTGAACCTCTGGGCCGAAGCCCTCGGCGCGGGTGCGTTCGTACATCTCGGTGATGCCTTCGCCCTGTTTCAGCTTGGCGCGGTAGCCGTAGCGAACGCCGTCATAGCGGGCGAGGTTGGACGAGGCTTCCGCCGGTGCCAGCACATAGTAGGTCGGC
>JBFFQS010000241.1:0-2164 GCA_041573315.1 Amylibacter sp.
TGATGCTGGCCGAGCAGGTGGCGGTGTTCTATCCGGACCTGATGGACAAGCGGTTCGAGAGTGCCTTCGCGATCTATCACCAGCGCTATTCCACCAACACCTTCCCCCAGTGGTGGCTGGCCCAGCCGTTCCGGATGCTGGCCCATAACGGCGAGATCAACACGCTGAAGGGCAACCTGAACTGGATGAAGAGCCACGAGATCCGCATGGCGTCCAAGAACTTCGGCGAGTTCGCCGAGGACATCAAGCCGATCATCCCGGCAGGCGCATCCGACAGCGCGGCTCTGGACACCGTGTTCGAGGTTCTGGTCCGCGCCGGACGTAACGCGCCGATGGCCAAGACCATGCTGGTGCCCGAAAGCCCGAACTCGGCCGATATGAAAGACCCGTGGCGCGACATGTACGCCTACTGCAACTCTGTCATGGAGCCGTGGGACGGCCCCGCTGCGCTGGCCATGACCGACGGCCGCTGGGTCTGCGCCGGTCTGGATCGCAACGGGCTGCGCCCGATGCGTTATGTCATCACCGGTGACAACCTGCTGATCGCTGGATCGGAAACCGGCATGGTTCCGACCGACGACATGACCGTCAAGGAGAAGGGCGCGCTCGGCCCCGGTCAGTTGATCGGCGTCGACATGAAGGAAAAGCGTGTTTTCCGCGACGAGGAAATCAAGGATCAGCTGGCTGCCAGCCAACCGTTCGGTGAGTGGGCGTCCTCGATCGTGCATCTGGACGAGGTATCCGAGACCGACAAGGAAGCGCCGATGTTTACCGGCAACGAGCTGCGCAAGCGCCAGATCGCGGCGGGCTATTCAATCGAGGAGCTTGAAACCATCCTGCACCCGATGGCCGAGGACGCGAAGGAGGCCATCGCCTCGATGGGCGATGACACGCCCTCTGCCGTGCTGTCAGACATGTACCGGCCGCTGAGCCACTATTTCCGGCAAAACTTCAGTCAGGTGACCAACCCGCCGATCGACAGCTTGCGCGAATTCCGCGTCATGAGCCTGAAGACCCGGTTCGGCAACCTGCGCAACGTTCTGGACGAAAGCCACGAGCAGACCGAGATCGTCGCGCTGAACACGCCCTTCGTGTCGAACGCGCGGTTCAACACGCTGATGGGCCAGCTCGGCGACACCATCTCGACCATCGACTGCACGTTCGACCGCGACCAGCCGGGCGCCTTGCGCGCCGCCGTCGGCCGTATCCGCGCCGAGGCCGAGGACGCCGTGCGCTCCGGTTCAGGGCAGATCGTGCTGACCGACGAGCACCAGAACGAAGACCGCGCGCCGGTGCCGATGATCCTGGCGACCAGCGCGGTGCACAGCTGGCTGACGCGCGCCGGTCTGCGGACCTTCTGTTCGATCAACGTGCGGTCCGCCGAATGTATCGATCCGCATTATTTCGCGGTTCTGATCGGGGCGGGCGCTACAACGGTCAACGCTTATCTGGCGCAGGACAGCATCGCCGACCGCATCGAGCGCGGCCTGCTGGACATGACGCTGGACGAGGCCATCGGACGCTACAAGGAAGCCATTAGCCAGGGTTTGCTGAAGATCATGTCGAAGATGGGTATTTCCGTGATTTCCAGCTATCGCGGCGGCCTGAACTTCGAGGCAGTGGGCCTGTCGCGGGCCATCTGCGCCGAGTATTTCCCCGGCATGACCAGCCGGATTTCCGGCATCGGCCTCTATGGTATCCAGCGCAAGGTCGAAGACGTCCACGCCAAGGGCTGGCGCGGCGGGCAGGATATCCTGCCGATCGGCGGCTTTTACAAGGCGCGGCGCTCTGGCGAGAAACACGCCTGGCAGGCGCAGACCATGCACATGCTGCAGGCGGCCTGCGACCGGTCGTCCTATGAGCTGTGGAAACAGTACAGCGCCAAGATGCAGGCGAACCCGCCGATCCACCTGCGCGACCTGCTGGACTTCAAGCCGGTGGCCAAACCCGTGCCGCTGGAAGAGGTGGAAAGCATTACCTCGATCCGCAAGCGCTTCGTGACGCCGGGCATGTCGCTGGGTGCGCTGTCGCCAGAAGCGCACAAGACGCTGAACGTCGCCATGAACCGCATCGGCGCGAAATCCGACAGCGGCGAGGGCGGCGAGGACCCGGCGCATTTCACGCCGGAGCCCAACGGCGACAACCCGTCGGCCAAGATCAAGCA
>JBFFQS010000242.1:0-2164 GCA_041573315.1 Amylibacter sp.
AAATCCGCCATAGTCGCCACCCCCCGTTTACCGCGAATTCTGTAAATAGCTTGTTTGGACACACGAATCCTTCCTATAGTGCCGCGATAACGAATAAATGGAATGGGGACAGAATGCGGTCTTTGGGAATTGTTGTTTCGGCCAGCCTTTTTCTGGCGGGTTGCAGCCTTGTTTATACGTCGCCATCCGTAAATGAGGGGAAAACCGAAGCCGGCATAAATGTCGATGTCGTGCCGCTGACATTCAGCTCGGCCGATTTCGCGAACCGTCTTGTGCCATACACCCCAAAACCGCTGCCCGCGTCACTGAGAGTTTTCGGGATGCCGGCCACGCCGGAAACGGCAGCCTCCCTGAGGCCTACCCTGTCGGAACAGGAGCGCAAGGATTTGCGCACCCGCTGGCCGGAGCCATTGCCGGTCCAGTTGTATCGTCTCGGTGTCGGGGACGCGCTCTTGTTCTCGCCGCCGGGTGGATCCGCGTCGCTGCTTCCCGGAGCGGCTCAATCCGGCCTGAGGGCCGCGAACGCCAGCCGCCAGATGTACACGGTTCAGGATGACGGATCGATTTCGATCCCTGACATCGGGCGCGTCAGGGTCGACGGCATGACCCTGCCTCAGGTCGAGCAGGCCATATTCCAGGCACTTCTGGAGCGTCAGAAAGATCCAAGTTTCTCGGTCGAGATCGCCGAATTCAATTCCCAGCGCGTCGATGTATCCGGGCTGGTCGCGCAGCCGACCTCGGTTCCGATTACGCTGGCGCCGCTCTATCTGAGAGAGGCCTTGTCAGCGGCCGGGGGCACAACAAACCCAAATGTCGAAGACACAGTGGTCACATTGTATCGCGACGGCGAAGCCTACAAAATGCTCCTGTCCGATGTTTATTCGGAAACCACGCTTGGCCGACAGGTCCTGAAGGACGGTGACTCTATCTTTGTAGAGACGCTGTTCGACGAGGCGCGGGCCCGCGCTTACCTGGACGAACAGGTAAAGATCAGACAGCAGGCGTTGTCACTCCAACAATATGCTCTTTCCCGTTTTCAATTGCAGAATTCAGCCCGCCAGTCCGATCGTGATGCGGTATTGAATCAAATTGAACTCGGTTCTTTGAAACAGGACCATGTTTACCTCGTAGGCGAGGTCAAGAAACAACTGCGGGTCCCATTGCCTTTCGAGCAAAAGCTGGGTCTTGCGGATGTGCTGTTCAATGAGGATGCCGGCGGCTTTGATCTGAAAACCGCAAGTGTCAGCCAGATCTATGTCCTCAGGTTCAGCCAGTTGTCCGGGCGGGTAACCGCCTATCACCTGAACGCCAAGAACGTCGGGAGCATGGTGGTGGCGACGGCGCTGGAGATGCGCCCGAACGATTTCGTCTTCATCGCGGAACAGCCGATCACGGCTTGGAACCGTGTCATCCAGCAGGTCGTCCCATCGCTGTTCATCAGCGTTGCAAACGCCGCCTCCGGTTAGCGCAGAGCTCACGTAAACATGTCTCATGACAACGGTGTCCGCCGATGACCCAAAAACGTGCGCAACTGATCTATACCCTTATGGTCGAAGTGGGCCGCCGCAAGGGGGATGGTCTGCCCAAGGGCGCGACCGGCGCGGCGCTTATATGCTATGCCACCGGCGTGACCGAGGCCGAGGCGGTCAACGAGACGGTCGCCCTGCTGAAGTCTGCGGGCATGGCGCCGCTCGATGTGTCAAGCTATGGAACCCTAGAGGACCGACAGGCCGAGGGACACGACATCTCGGACGAGGAACTTGCGATGATGCAGCGCGCGCGCGAAGAGAACTCGGTCGTGATCGCCGAGGTCACACCGTTCTTCGAGGGCTGATCGGGAATGCGGTTCGCGGCGCCACAAGGCCTCGCTTTTCCGCGGGCGATGGTCTATCGCTGGCGCAACCAAAGGACACACCATGGCAACAGACAGCAACGGCAATGAATTGATGGACGGCGACACCGTGATGGTGATCAAGGACCTGAAGGTCAAGGGCATGTCCACCACCCTGAAACGCGGCAACCAGATCAAGGGTATCCGCCTGACTGGCAACGACGGCCAGATCGAATGCCGGATTGGCAAAACGACCATCGTCCTGAAGACCGAATTCATGAAGAAAGTCTAGGTGCCGGAATGATTACCGCCTTCCTCGACCTCGACGGAACG
>JBFFQS010000243.1:0-2110 GCA_041573315.1 Amylibacter sp.
GGAATTGCCCGACAAACAGCGCGATATCGTCAAGCGCGCGTTCTACGGCGACCTGTCGCATCAGGAGATCGCGATGGAAACCGGATTACCCCTTGGCACAATCAAATCCCGAATTAGGTTGGCGCTGGAACGCATGCGCCATAGCTTGAAATGAAGAACATGACTGTAAAACACACACTGAACGATGAACTGATGATGGGTTATGCCGCCGGTATCTTGCCGGAAGCGTTCAACCTGGTGGTCGCAACACATCTGTCGCTCTGCGACGAGAGCCGCGCCGGCGTCGAGAGCTACGAGGCTGTCGGCGGCGCCGTTCTGGAGTCGACCGCAACCTCGAAAATGTCGTCGGGCGCTTTGGCGGACTGCCTGAAAAGGATCAAGACCGAGCAGCCGGAAGTCGCAAAGGCCAAGCCGTCCGAGGGCGTGTTCCCGAACCCGCTGCAAGCCTATGTCGGCGGTGATCTGGATGCCGTGAAATGGCGTTCGCTGGGCAACGGCACGAAACAGGCGATCCTGCCGACCGCCAGCGGCGCGACCGCGCGCCTGCTGTTTATCCCGGCCGGAACCGCCGTGCCCGACCACGGTCATCGCGGGACCGAGCTGACGCTTGTTCTGCAGGGGGCATTCGCCGACGAAGTAGACCGTTTCGGCCGTGGCGACATCGAGATCGCCAATGAAGACCTGAATCACCAGCCGATCGCGGAAATGGGCGAGGATTGCATCTGTCTGGCCGCCACCGACGCACCGCTGCGGTTCAATTCGCTGCTGCCGCGTCTGATGCAGCCTCTGTTCAGGATTTAGGCGGTTTCGGGTGCAGCCGCTTTCGGACGCGGCGCACCATGGACCAGACCACCAGCACGACCGGTATAACCAGAGCCGCAGTCAGATAGGTCTTCTCCAGCCCGGCCCGGCTGGCCAGAGGATACAAAAGATATGTCAGCAGGTTGGTGCCGTAATAGCTGATCGCGACAACCGACAGCCCCTCGACCGTTTCCTGCAACCGCAACTGCAGGGCCGCGCGATTGTCCATCTGCTCTAAAAGGCCTCGGTTCTGTTCGTTGGTCCGGACATTCACCCTCGTGCTCAGCAGGTCAGACGCCCGCGCCGCCCGGCTCGAGGTCTCGTCCAGCCGTTTGCTGGCCGAGGAACAGGTTCGCATCGCCGGATCGAACCGCCGCATCATGAACTCTGCGAAGGTTTGCCCGCCCAGCAGGCGCTCCTCGCGCAGAATACCGATACGCTGGGTTACAATCGCCGAATAGGCCTCTGCCGCGCTGAACCGGAACGAATGGTCGGCGTTCAGCGATTCGATCTGGGCCGCGATCGACAAAAGGTTCTCCAGCCCCTCTTTCGAGGTGCCCTCGCCCTGCGACAGCGACCGGACGACATCCGATATCTCGGTGTTCAGCGGGCCGAGCTTGGCGAACACGTCCTTGGCAACCGGCAGGGTCAGCATCGCCATGGTCTTGTAGGTCTCGATCTCGATCAGGCGCTGGACGATCCGGCCCAGCCGCCGCTGCCCGACCTGCCCTATGGCCAGCAGGGCAAAGCGGGTGTGGCCGCCGGCATCGATGCGAAAATCGCTGGCGATCACCGCGTCCCTGTCCAGCACGAAGGATTGCGCCAGGCTCTCGCCGACGAACCAGTCCTGAAACTCGACATTGGCCATCGTTTCGGCCTTCTTGATCGTCATCGGCCCCTCGATGCGCAACAACAGGGACGTCATCAGCGGACCGGGCGACTGCTCCAGCCAGTCGCGGGGGAAATTGGCCGACAGATCGCCGCCGAAGGGATCGTCCGACACGCCCTTGCTGAACAGCGTGTAGGTGACGAACTCGGTGTGGCGCTCCCATTTAAGCTGCACTTTGCCGAGGTCGACCGAATGATGATCGGCGCTATCGGCCGGGTAGCTCGCCCCGAAGCGGTCCAGCAACTGGCGCAGAAAGGCGCGGTCCTCTTCGGGATCGCCGTTTGACAACAGCGCGATACATGCGGCGCGGCTGGGCGCGTCTATCTTGGAAAATGGCCGTGCATGCAGCTCGTTCGAAAGTGCGTAGCGCTGCGGATGGCTCTGGACGTAGTTACTTTGCATTCCGATGCTCCGTATGAA
>JBFFQS010000244.1:0-2099 GCA_041573315.1 Amylibacter sp.
GCGGTCGCCGTCGCCAAGGTTCTACGCGACGGCGATACGGCGCTGGCCGACCTGCTGGGCCGTCTGGGCGCGCGCATGGGGCTGGAGGCGCTGACCCGCCTGACCCCCGCGAACAGTCACATCCCGGAAAAAACCCAGACCATACAGGCCGCCGCCTATACCCCCGCCGCCCGCGACTGGCCCACGCCGCGCACACCGCGCCCGTTGCTGATATTCGCACCCGAACCGGTGCATCCGCAGGCCGGGGGCCGCCCGCCTGAAAAATTCCGCTGGCGGCGGCGCGATTTCTGCACCCGTCAGGCCACCGGCCCCGAACGCATCGCGCCGGAATGGTGGCTGGACGATCCGGCATGGCGGACCGGCACACGCGACTACTGGCGGGTGATCACCGAAAGCGGCGAGCATCTTTGGCTGTTTCAGGCACTGGGCGCGGCCAGTTCAGGCGGCTGGTTCATCCACGGCGATTTCGGCTGAGGCCTCAGGCCGCCTTGCGGGTAAAGGTCCAGTTCGCGGCATCCGACAACGACGGTTGAAAGACATAGCCCTCCATATCGAACTTTTTCAGGCCCCCGGCATCGGTGATCCGGTTGCGGACCATGTACTGCGCCATCATCCCGCGTGCCTTCTTGGCATAAAACCCGATCATTTTCAGGTCGCCGTCACGCTCCTCTTTAAAGGCGGGCGTAATCACGGGTGCCCGCAACGCCTTGCCCGCCGCCTTGAAATATTCGGCGGAGGCCAGATTGATCACCGGCCCGCCGTTGGCGGCCTCATCCAGCGCCGCGCCGACCCTATCGCCCCAATAAGCATAGAGGTTCGCGCCCCGCTCGTTTTTCAGCCGGCTGCCCATTTCAAGGCGATAGGGCTGTATCCGGTCCAGCGGACGCAGAACGCCGTAGAGGCCCGAGAGAATGCGCAGATGATCCTGCGCGAAATTCAGGTCTTCGCCATCGAAGGTGCCAGCCTGCAAGCCGACATAGGTGTCTCCGGCAAAGGCCAGCGCCGCCTGTTTCGAGTTGCGGTCGCCCGACTGTTCTTCGAAAGCCCTGAACCGCGCCTGATTGAGCTTCGCCAGATCCTCGCTGATCGACATCAGGCGGCGCAGGTCGGATGCGCCCAGCTTCCGCGCCGTGGCGGCCAGAGTGTTTGCGTCGCCCTGGAATTCCGGAAAGCTCTGCGGAAAACCTTCCGGCAGGGGGTCGAAATTCAGTTTCTTGGCGGGCGAAATGACTGCAAGCATGTTAACCTCTTATTCGTTTGCTCTGGACGTAGCCCGACGCCGTATCCGGCCAAGTCCTTATTCTTCCGCCAGAACATCCAGAAAGGCCGGACCGAAGCGTTCGGCCTTGCGCGCACCCAGAATGCGCTCCATCGCGCCCATGTCTCGGGGACGCTGCTCGGCCAGCTTGGCCAGCGTCGGCGCGGGGCAGGACATCAGCTTGTCGGTACCGTCGGCCCCGTGCGCCAGATCGCGCTGCGCCGCCTGCAACCGGTCGAACAGGGTACCCGCGTCGCGGCCCGCCAGCTTTCGCCGCGCAGGATGCGAGGCCTCGACCGCGCCGTTGATAACCTCCAGAAAATCCTTGCCGTAACGCTCCAGCTTGACCGCGCCGACTCCGGGCAGGCGCGCGAAGTCGTCCAGCGTTTCCGGCTTGGCCTCGGCCATCCGGATCAGCGTCGCATCGGGAAACACCACATAGGCGGGCGCCTGCAACGCCTGCGCCAGCGCGCGGCGCTTGGCCTTCAGCGCCGACAACAGCGGTTCGTCCTCTTCCGAGACCAGCGCCTTGACCGCCACGGTCTTCACCGCCTTGGTAATCGTGTCGCGGCGCAGTTCGATGGTCTGTTCGTTGCGCAGGATCGGGCGCGCGGCCTGCGTCATGCACAGCGCCCCGTGGCGCTCCATGTCGGGGCGGATCAGGTCATAGCCCATCATCTGCCGGAAAATCGCCTGCCACTGCCGCGTGTCATAACCGCGTCCGACGCCGAAGGTCGGCAGGTCTTCGTGCCCCTTGGCCTTGACCTTTTCGGTCAGGGTCCCGCGCAGGATGTCGATCAGGTGGCCAGCGCCAAACCATTCCCCGGTACGCAGGATAGCC
>JBFFQS010000245.1:0-2070 GCA_041573315.1 Amylibacter sp.
ATGGACGCGCTGAAACGCTCGATGCGCTGGGACGAAGAGGTCTATGGCCGCGAATACGACCTCGACCTGTTCATGATCGTCGCGGTGGACGATTTCAACATGGGCGCGATGGAGAACAAGGGGCTGAACGTGTTCAACTCCAAATACGTGCTTGCCAGCCCGGAAACCGCGACCGACCGCGATTACGAACTGATCGAGGGCATCATCGCGCACGAGTATTTTCACAACTGGACCGGCAACCGCATCACCTGCCGCGACTGGTTCCAATTGTGCCTGAAGGAAGGGCTGACCGTGTTCCGCGATCAGCAGTTCTCGGGCGACCAGCGGTCCCATGCGGTGAAACGCATCGAGGAAGTGCTGCAACTGCGCGCGCGCCAGTTCCGCGAGGATGCAGGGCCTCTGGCGCATCCGGTGAGGCCGACGGAATACATTGAAATCAATAACTTCTACACCGCCACCGTCTATGAAAAAGGCGCCGAGGTCATCGGCATGCTGAAGCTGCTGGTGGGCGACGAGGCTTACCGCAAGGCGCTCGACCTGTATTTCGAGCGTCACGACGGGCAGGCCTGCACCATCGAGGACTGGATCAGGGTGTTCGAAGATGCGACGGGGCGTGACCTGTCGCAGTTCGCGCTGTGGTACGCGCAGTCGGGAACGCCGCATGTCAAGGTGACGGACACGTTCGAGGACGGTGTCTATTCCATGACCTTCCGGCAGAGCAACCCGCCGACGCCGGGGCAGACGGCCAAGAAGCCGCAGGTCATTCCGGTCCGGCTGGGTTTCCTCGACAAGTCCGGCAAGGAACCGCTGGACGAGATGCTGGTCGAGCTGACCGAGGCGGAACAGACGATCCGCGTCGAGGGGTTTTCTGAAAAGCCCGTGCCGTCGATCCTGCGCGGGTTTTCGGCGCCGGTCATTCTGGAGCGCGACACCTCGAACGAGGAGCGCGCCTTTCTGCTGGCGCATGACAGCGACCCGTTCAACAAATGGGAGGCGGGGCGCGCCTTCGCCACCGACCTGCTGGCGGGAATGGCGACAGGCGGCAACGCGATCGACGGGCTGTTCACAGGCGCGGTGAAGACCATGGCGCTGGACGAACGGCTCGACCCGGCCTTCCGGTCGCTGGCGCTGGCGCTGCCCAGCGAGGACGCGCTGGCGCAGGCCATCCGCGACCGTGGACAGACGCCCGATCCGGCGCGGATTTACCACGCGCGCGAGGACATGAACCGTGCCATCGCCGATGCCATGGCGGACGACTTGCAAGGCCTGTACGGCGCGATGCGGGTCGAGGGAGCTTATACGCCCGACGCCACGGCCGCCGGAAAGCGCAGCCTGCGGGCCGCCGCCCTGTCGCTGATCACCAAGCGCGAGGCGGATGCCGCCACGGCACAGGCGCAATTCGACAAGGCCGACAACATGACCGAGCTGCTGTCGGCGCTGGCGATCCTGATCCGGTCGGGCAAGGGCGACGAAGCGGTCGCGGCGTTCTACGACCAGTGGAAGGCCGACAAGCTGGTGATCGACAAATGGTTCGCGATACAGGCGGCCTCGCTACCGCCGGAACTGGCGCTGGACAAGGTCAAGGCCCTGTCTGAGCATCCGGATTTCGACTGGAAGAACCCGAACCGCTATCGCTCGCTGATCGGGGCGTTCGCCACCAACCACGCGGCGTTCCACGGCGCGGAAGGGGGCGGCTATGAGTTCGTCGCCGACTGGCTGATCAAGCTGGATGCGGTGAACCCGCAGACGACCGCAAGGCTGTGCGGTGTGTTCGAAACGTGGAAGCGTTATGACGACGCCCGGCAAGGCCTGATCAAGGCGCAGTTGCAGCGGATCGCCGACAAGCCGGACCTGTCCAAGGATACCTCCGAGATCGTCGGCAAAATCCTGTCGGCATGACCCCGGCGCCTCAATCGTATAACTGGCCTCTTGCCCCTGTGGGCGAAGGGGCCTAAATTCTGCTCGGAATGCACATCGAGGAATGACCGCCATGACCGAACTGGCCTATGCCGAACCGAAACCGAAAGTGATCGCGGGCGCCACCGGCGACTGGGAACTTGTCATCGGAAT
>JBFFQS010000246.1:0-2007 GCA_041573315.1 Amylibacter sp.
AAAGGACAGGAGCGCCCGCCCCTTCCTGTACAAGAACACAAACCTGAGAAACAGAAGCGAGCAGACCGTCAGCAGGACGCCACCGACCAGAAAGGCGCTCACTTGAGCCGTCCATGGAGAGTTCCAGATGGTCGAAAAGAAATAGAGCGTAAAAGCAACGGCCAGAACTGGTATTATCAATTCGCTGCCGAGCATACGGGGTGTTTCGTTATCTGTTGGACGCATTTTCAAAGTTTCCTGTTCGCGTTTTCATAGATCCTGGATTGGGGTTGGCGGGGGCGACCCGCCAACCCGCAAAGGCTTAAGCGCCGCTTAGCAGCGGTTTGTAGCGCTCGCCCAGTTCAAGCATCGCACTCATAAAGGCCGCGCATTCATCGACGCCGCCGTAGTTGAGGTATTCAGGCGTACCCCGTCCGGCCACGTAGGCTTCCAGCAGCTTCGGATCGTCAAAGGTCTCTTTGAAGGTACGGCTCAGAACTTCGTAACGGTCAGGGTGGTCATCCGCCGCTTTCTTGTGGATCGCGAAAGCGCGGGCCGACAGCATTTCCGGCAGTTCCATACCATATGCGTCATTGATGTTCGGAGCATTGTCGAGGGCCTCGCCAACGCGGTTTTCGCCGAACACCAAAAGCGTTTCGACCGAGTCGCCCGCAGCGATCACCGAACCCGATGTCAGCACCGAGAAGTCGACCTCACCCGTCACGGCGCCGGCAACGGTACGCTTCCCGCCCTGCAGCGGGATCAGGTTGAATTCGACGCCAACTTTTTCGCCCAGTGCTAGCAGGCCGATCGATGCGGGGTGCGCCATGCGGCTTGTTCCCACGGTCAGGCGGCGTTTCTTGCCTTCGGAAATGATGTCGTCCATGGTCTTCAGCGGGCTTTCCGCACCAACGAACAGGCAGCACGGGTCGGTGTCGACGCGGCCGAAGTAGAAGTAGTCGTTGATATCGAAGCTCGGGCGCTGCATTGCCCAGTTCAGAACCTCGGGCCCCATGTTGCCGAAGATCAGGTTATAGGCGTCCGGCTCGCTCTTGCCCATGTAGACCTCATAACCGACACGGCCGGACGCGCCCGGATAGTAACCCGGCTCGAATTCGGTCCCGAGCTTTTCCTTCCAGACGCTTGTGAACGCGCGGAAGTTACGGTCCGCGCCGCCACCCTCTGCGGTTGGGATGATCACGTTGATATTGCGCTCCGGATAGCCTGCCGCGCGCGCGATACCGGGCGCTGCAAGCGTCATAGCTGTCGCTGCCGCACTGGTCTTAAGGAACAGGCGACGGTCCATAGTTGAGTCTTTAAACATATTTTCCTCCACATTTCATGCGCACTGGTCTTCTTTTTTCACCGGCTTGCGCGTTGACCGGTGTGTTATCTTACGAACAGCGGTCAGCCGCTGCTGCTATAGCCGTTAAGCCAGATGTCCATGCCTCCCGCGTAAATCAGCCTGAGGGCAAGGACGGTCAGGATGACGTTCAAGGCCATCTTGAACCTTTTCTCGTCGATTCGCATAAGAACCCGGCGTCCTGCGACTGTGCCGAGAAATCCGAAAGCGATCAGCAGGGCGGTGAATCCGGCCCACTGGGAAAAGGCAAAGCCCAGAAAGCCGAATGCAATCGTCTTGAGCAGGTGCTGTATCGTCATCAATGTCGCGTGCGTCGCGACATGGGACATGCGGTCGAGGCGCAGGGTTTTCACATAGGACGCCACGAACGGGCCGGTGCCGCCAAAGAACATCGTCAGAAAGCTCGAGAAGCCGCCCGCGACAGCCGAAGACTTGCGCATGAACGCGGGCGGACGGAACAGGATCGACCACAGGACGAACAGTCCGACCCCGATCTGCAATACGCCTGCGTCCAGCTGAACGACGAATGCGCCCCCCAAAGAAATACCGACCAATGCGCCAAGGAAAAACGGCAGCACGATATCGAGATGAATGTGTTTCAGAAAGATGGCGGTGCGGCCGACATTCGACCCCAACTGAACCAGCCCGTGAACCGGAATGATCGC
>JBFFQS010000247.1:0-1993 GCA_041573315.1 Amylibacter sp.
GATATCCGTCATTCAGGGCGACATCCGGGATCGGGGTCTGCACGAACGGGCCTTTGAAGGGATAGATGTCGTGGTGCATTGTGCCGCGGCCTTGCCGCTATTTCCGCCACGGGAGATTTTTTCGACCGAGGTCGAGGGAACGCGCCTGTTGCTGTCGGCGGCGCAAGCCGCCGGGATCGACCGCTTCATCCATATTTCTTCGACGGCGGTCTATGGCATTATCGATGGCCATGCCAAGCGCGAAGATGACGCGCTGACCGGCGTAGGCCCTTATGGCGAAGCAAAGATACAGGCCGAGGCCGTCTGTGCCGAATTCCGGTCTCGCGGGATGTGCGTCCCTGTCCTGCGGCCAAAGTCTTTTGTCGGCCCGGAAAGGCTGGGTGTGTTCGAGTTGCTGTTCGACTTCGCATATTCCGGCCATAATTTCCCGGTTATCGGATCGGGAAACAATCGATACCAGCTGCTGGACGTCGAGGATTTGTGCCAGGCGGTGTATCTGTGCGCGACGGGCGATCGCGGCGAGGCCAACGATGTTTTCAACGTGGGTGCCGCGCGGTTCGGGTCGTTGCGCGAAAGCTTTCAGGCGGTTCTGGACAGGGCGGGGCATGGCAAGAAGGTCGTCGGCCTGCCCGTGGGCCCCGCGATCTGGACTTTGCGGGGCCTCGAAATGCTCGGCCTTTCGCCGCTTTATCAGTGGATCTACGAGACCGCGTCGAAAGACAGCCGTGTCGATATTGAGAAAATCACACATCGCCTTGGGTTTAACGCCACGTTTTCGAACGAAGAGGCTCTGGTCCGTAATTACGATTGGTATGTTGCCAACCGGGACGGGATTTCCCACGGCGCCGGAGTAACGCACCGCGAACCTTGGAAGAGAGGAGCTTTGACACTTGCGCGCTATATCTTCTGAAGACCGAAAACCCCTTCTCCGGTCGCGAAGCCGCTTATGGCCGGGGATCGGCGTGCTGCTGCTGGCGATCCTGACGGTAATCGGTTCCGGCGTGGCGGCATTCGCGCAATCCTACGAAGAGCTGATCGAGCAGCGGTCGCAATATGACGCGGTGCGCCCCAAGGGTATACTCGAGTTGCAGCCGTTCCGGCATGAGACTTCGGCGGTCTTGCCCGGCTCCGAAACGCCCCTGCGCCTAACCTCTCTCAATCCCGGAATCAATGTCTGGTTCCTGCTGGAACTGGGACCTGATGGCTCCCGGCAGAGCTATCATATAGAAAATCCGGACCCGGCCGGTCAGACTGTAAAACTCCTTTCCGGTTACACGCCTTCGCTTTCAGTGAACGGGACAGAATGCGCCCCATGGCGGGGCGACCCTTCGGAATTAGCCGCCGCGCGCGACAGCGGTGTCCCCTACGCCCCGCTGTGCCAAGGCCGCCTGTACCTGCGAAATCAGGTTTCAGGCACCCGGACCACGCTGGAACGGACGACGGAATTCCTGCGTGACAATGTCTGGAAAGGCGAAGAGGTGGTCCGTTTCGTTCGTGACAAGTTCTTCAAGGACTCCAATTTCGAAACCACTGAAGTCGTCGGCGCGGCCGGATTGCAGGATGTGACTTCCGGCCCGGTGGCGGCCCGAACCGAAGGCGGATCGGTCAGCCGCCCGGTCATTTCGGCACTCCACGGTCTGGGACTGGCGGGATCTTTCAACAACCTCATGACGGCCGGACTCTGGTATCCGGTTGCCGGCCTCGAAGACGTTTATGTCAGCACGATCCAGCCCAGGATGATCAGCAGAGAGGTCCTGAATGGGCCGGGCAAGACAAACCGGCTGGACTCGATTGAGTCGAAGGCAAGCGTCTACATGGTTGCCTTCGATCTGGACCGGTTCGACATCGGCTTTGCGCTGGGAACGGACCATCCAGCTATGGGATGGTCGCCCCGACCGCCGGTTTCCGTCCGGCCACGCGGCATGCCGGGGCCGGATGGCGTCGGCTCGGCGAAACCTCTGGTCCGGCTCGGCATGGTAAGCCCGGCGCTGAC
>JBFFQS010000248.1:0-1910 GCA_041573315.1 Amylibacter sp.
ATAATTGTCAAACGAATTGAATGTTTGAAATTGAGGGGTTTAGTGGATTAAAGCAACTGTGCAAGGGCGGTTTGATCATGGACCGGCACTTGCAGTTTGCGACCTGTCGAATATATCAGGTCGAATCGGGAAAATGAAAGGCGTCATTTTGGACATCGGAAAGAAACTTGCATCGGTACGCAAAAAGGCGGGTCTGTCGCAGCGCGAGCTCGCCACCCGCGCCGGGCTGACCAACGGCACGATTTCCCTGATCGAGAAGAACAAGACCAGTCCCTCGATCGCCTCTCTCAAGCGCCTGCTCGATGCGATCCCGATGAGCATGTCGGAGTTCTTTTCGTCTTTCGAGGACGGTGACAGCCCGAAATTCTTCTACACCGCCGAAGAATTCACCGAGATCGCGCCGCAGGATGCGGGACTCAACGGCAAGGCCTCGGCCAAGGTGTCGCTGCGGCAACTGGGCGACGCCTCGCACCACGCCTTGCAGGTTCTCTACGAAACCTACCCGCCCGGTGCCGACACCGGCGCGGAACTGTTGTCGCACGATGGCGAAGAGGCAGGCGTCGTCGTCAGCGGCTCGATCGAGATCACGGTCAGCGGAAATGTGCGGAAACTTGCCGAAGGGGACGGATACATGTTCGACAGCCGCCTGCCGCATCGTTTTCGCAATGCGGGGCAGGATGATTGCGTTATAATCAGCGCCTGTACACCGCCGACATTTTAGATGTCAAACAGCTGGTAGCCGAGCCGGACTATTCTCCTGAATCATTCAGGTGCTTCTTGGGACCGGATAGCGCCGGAAAGTTTGGAGAGTAGCAGCCATGCCGTATCTTGCAGCGCCAGCAGGCTCATTCATTGGGCGGCTCCGGCCGCGATTAAGCCCTGTCAGTTTGACGGCGCTGACCACCGCGTTCGTCCTGATTTCCGACAACAACACGTTCTTCTCGAAGGGCGTCACCCTGTTCGAGGGCCACGCCGGAACATTCGCGGTGCTCGTGATCGCACTGTACTGCCTGATGTTCGCCTTCTTCATCCTGTTCGGCAGCCGATGGATCGTGAAACCGTTTCTGGCATTCATCCTGATCCTCTCGGCGGTTTCGTCCTACTACATGGATACGCTGGGCATATTCATCGACCGCGACATGGTCCAGAACGTCGCTACCACGACCTTTACCGAGGGCAAGCACCTGATCACCCCCGGCTTCGTGATGCAGGTTTCGGTCTGGGGCGTCGTGCCGGCGATGCTCGTGTTCTGGACGCGGCTGACCCCGACGCGGTTCCTGCGGGCCTTTGCGGTTAATTCCGGGCTGTCCGCGCTCTGCGTGGCGGTGACGGCCGGGCTGTTGCTGACGAACTTCAAGACCTATGCAGCCATTGGACGCGAACACAAGGACCTGATGGCCAGCACCCAACCCGGCGCGCCACTGGTCGGGGCCGCGCGCTACGTCAAGATGATCACCAGATCCGCCAATATCGAGGTTGCCCCCGCGGGCGCCGACGCGAAAAAGGGCGACAGCTACACTTCCGCCGCCAAGCCGGTCCTGTCGATCCTGGTGATCGGGGAAACCGCGCGGGCGCAGGACTTCAGCCTGGACGGCTATGGACGTGACACGAACCCCGAACTGGCCGGGCGCGACATCGTCAACTTCACGAATGTCCACAGTTGCGGCACAGCGACCGCCGTCTCGATGCCCTGCATGATGTCGAAATTCGACCGCTCCCACTATTCCTATGACAAGGGCGTCTCTAACGAGAACCTTGTCGACGTTCTTTCCCATGCCGGCTTTCATGTCGAATGGTGGGACAACAACACCGGCGACAAGGGTCTTGCCGACCGGGTTGAAATGCGCAGCTTTACCCATATCCCCAACGCCGAATTCTGCCCCAGCGGAGAGTGCACCGACGGCATCTAC
>JBFFQS010000249.1:0-1909 GCA_041573315.1 Amylibacter sp.
ACGACCTCGTCGGCGATCAGCAGGATGTCGTATTTCTTGAGCACCGCCTGAATCGCGGCCCAGTATCCGGCGGGTGGCGGAACGATACCGCCCGTTCCCAGCACAGGTTCGCCGATGAAGGCCGCGACCGTATCCGGGCCTTCGTCCAGGATCAGTTTTTCAAGCTCGGCGGCACAATGCGCCGAGAACTCTTCCTCGCTCTGGCCCATGTCGGCGCGGCGGAAGTAATACGGAGCCTCGGTATGGATCACCTGCGCCAGCGGCAGGTCGAACTTCTTGTGGAACAACTCCAGCCCGGTCAGCGAGCCGGTCATCAGGCCCGAGCCGTGATAGCCGCGCCAGCGCGAGATGATCTTCTTTTTCGCAGGCTTGTTCCGGATGTTGTTATAATACCAAACCAGCTTGACGTTGGTCTCGTTGGCATCCGAACCGGACAGTCCGAAATAGACCTTGCTCATGTGGTCCGGCGCGCGGTCGAGGATCATCTTGGACAGCGTGATCGAGGCCTCGGTGCCGTGCCCGACATAGGAATGATAATAGGCGAGTTCCTGCGCCTGTTTGGCGATGGCGTCGGCGATCTCTGTCCGGCCATAGCCGATGTTGACGCAATAGAGCCCGGCAAAGGCATCCAGCAGCCGGTTGCCCTCGCGGTCCTCGATATAGACGCCCTTGCCGCCGGTGACGACACGGTTCGGCATCTCGCCGCGGGCGAATTGCGCCAGATGGGTGGACGGGTGAAAGAAGTTCTCCCGGTCCCATTGATCCAGCAGATCATTTTTCAACATTGTATTCCCTTTCATTTCCATCCTGGGACCAGTCCCGACAGACGTATTTCACCTCTGTAAAGGCTTCCAATCCAAATTTCGATCCCTCTCGGCCAAGGCCGGACTGTTTGACGCCCCCGAAAGGCACCGGCGGGCCGGTGACCTTGGTTCGGTTGACCGCGACCATGCCGAATTCCAGAGCCCGGCTGGCGCGGTAGATGCGGCGCGGGTCCTGCGTGTGGACATAGGCGATCAGCCCGTATTCCGTGGCATTGGCCCGCGCGATGGCCTCGGCCTCGGAGTCGAAAGCCGCGATCGCGGCGACGGGGCCGAATGTCTCTTCCTGCATGATCAGCGCGTCGGCGGGCACATCGGCCAGAACCGTCGGCTCGAAATACAGCGGTCCGGCCTTGTGGCGCTTGCCGCCGGCCAGCAGCTTCGCGCCCTTTGCCAGCGCATCCCGCACATGCTCTTCCTGTTTGGCCACGGCCTTTTCATTCATCAGCGGCCCCAGGTCATGGTCCTGCGGTCCCGGCCCGACGTCAAGCGCAGCGACCCGTTCGGTGTAGCGCCGGCAGAAATCGTCGTAGACGCTGCGCTCGACGAAGAACCGGTTGGCCCCCAGACAGTCCTGACCCGAGGTGGCGAATTTCGCGTTCACCGCCTCGTCCAGCGCCTTGTCCATATTCGCATCGGCGAACAGCAGGAACGGCGCGTGGCCGCCCAGTTCGAAGATCAGGCGTTTCACGGTGTCCGCGCACTGCCGGTACAGCAGCTTGCCGACCTCGGTCGAACCGGTGAAGGACAGTGCCCGCACACGGGTGTCTTCGGTCCAGGGCTTGACCACCGTCGCCGCCTGTCCGGTGACCACGTTGAAAGCCCCGTCCGGCACACCGGCGCGACGCGCCAGTTCCGCCAACGCCAGCGCCGACAGCGGCGTTTCGCCCGAAGGATGCGCCACGACCGTACAACCTGCGGCCAGCGCGGCCGAGGCCTTGCGCGTCAACATGGCAGAGGGAAAATTCCATGGCGTGATCAGCGCGGCGACACCGACAGGCTCGCGCCAGATCTCGACCTCGCCGTCTTTCAGATGAGAGGTCACGCCCTCGACATCGGGACGTTTCGACTCCTCGGCATAGAATTCG
>JBFFQS010000250.1:0-1908 GCA_041573315.1 Amylibacter sp.
GCCGAAACGACGCGCTGAACTTCGTAGGCTTCGCGGAAATCCGGGTTGCAGCGACCGCCTGACGCGAAGGCCGACAAAAGTTCGGCGACCTCGATGACTTTCAGGTCGTTGAAGCCGAGCTGGTGGCCCGGCGCAGGGCAGAAGGCGCCGTAAGGGGGATGTTCGGGGCCCGCCTCGATCTTACAGAAACCAGAGCGCTCTCTTGCGGTATCATCGGTGAAAAGCCACAACTCGTTCATGCGCTCCTGCGAAAATACAAGCGCGCCCTTGGTGCCCGTCACTTCCCATGACAGGTCCATCTTGCGGCCCGACGCGACCCAGTTCGCCTCGATCGACCCAATCGCGCCGTTTGCAAAGGTGACGACGGACTGGCCGATATCGTCAACCACGACTGGCGCGCTTTCGGCAGACCCGGGGTGCAGCGGTCGGTCTTTGTGAACCGTCAGGGTGCGGGCGCTGACGCTCTCGATATCGCCGACCAGATGCCGCGCCATTGAAATGATGTGACTGCCGATATCGGCGAGCGCACCGCCGCCATCCTTGTCTGTGCGGAACGAATGCGGCGCGTTTCCGTCCACCATGTAATTTTCCGCATGACGACCGCGAAAGCTAACGACCTCTCCCAGATCGCCGGACGCGATAATCTCTTTCGCCAGTTTTATCACCGGATTGCGCAGGAAGTTGAAGCCGACGAGCGTCAGGACGCCGGCTTTTTCAGCCGCTTCGGTCATGCGCAGAGCGCTTTCCAGCGTGGTCGAAAGCGGCTTTTCGCAATAGATCGCCTTGCCCGCCGCGATCGCCTCCAGCGCGATGGGTTCGTGAAAAACGTTGGGGGCGGTGATCGCGACAATGTCGATGTCGGGATCGTTGCACAGAACCTTCCAGTCGCCGGTCGAGCGGCGATAGCCGAGGGCGCGGGCGTTTCTGTCTGCCACCTCGTTGTTAATGTCGGCCAGCATTTCGGCAACCGGTTCGACCTGCAGATCGAACAACCCGCTGACAGCTCGGAAGGCGTTGGCATGGCATCGGCCCATGAAACCGGCCCCGACAAGACCGATGCGGGCAGTGGGTTTTGCGGTCATCTTGCAATCTCCTTGACGATCAAAGTCTAATAGTCGGGCTTTACGGCGCGGCCTTCCCGCCGGGATTTCTCGCATGCCAGCGCTATGGCCAGCGCGGCCCGTCCGTCGGTTGCGGTGACCGATGCGGGCTTGCCGCCCTGAATGGCCTCCACGAATTCCTGCACCATACGCTCGAAAGAGGCGGCGTAGCGTTCCAGAAAGAAGTGTTTCAACGGCGCGCGGGCCAAGGTTTGCGCGCCAGAGGAGCGCAGCAGGTTGTCGTCATGCAGGTTCTTGGTCTGGATCATGCCGCCGGAACCGAAGGCCTCGATCCGCTGATCGAAACCATAGACCGATTTGCGGCTGTTGTTGACATGCGCAAGGCAGCCGCTGGGCATCTTCAGCACTGTCATCGTCGTATCCAGATCGCCTGCGGCGCCGATTTCCGGATCGACGAGGCAACTTCCGGTGGCGAATACCTCTGTCGGGCGCTCGCCGCTGATCCAGCAGGCCAGATCGATATCGTGAATGGTGCTGTCCGCGAAATAGCCGCCGGAGGTCTTGACGTAACTCACGGGCGGCGGGCCGGGGTCGCGGCTGGTCAGCATCAGCATGTGCAGATCGCCGACTTCGCCCGCCCTGACCGCCTCGCGCAAGGCTGTGACACCGGGGTCGAACCGGCGGTTGAAACCCAGCAGGAAAACCGGATTTGCCTGCTTCAGAATGTCTATGCAGCGATCGACGCGGGACAGGTCCAGATCCAAAGGCTTTTCACACAGGATCGGTTTGCCGGCCTGCGCCGCGGCCTCGATCATTTCCAGATGGGTGTTTGTCGGGGTCGAAATTA
>JBFFQS010000251.1:0-1874 GCA_041573315.1 Amylibacter sp.
CGGCTGTCGGAACAGGCCGTGCGCCGCGACGCCTATAACGAGGGCGCGCATATCCTGCTGGTCAAGAGCCTGACCCATGCCGGCAGCATCGACGCCGCCTTGCGCCATATCGAAGACACGACCCGCATGTTCGAGGCCGAACTCGGCGTCGCCCCGTCCCCCGCCCTGCGTGGCGCGGCGCGCGAGTCCGTATCTTCGCCGCCCGCCGATATCGCGGCAGAGGCCGTGGTGAAATCGCTGCTCGAGTCCGGCAAGGCCGCGCTCGCCGCCGGTGCAACCGAGGCCGGCATCGACTGCCTGCGCCGCGCCGTGACCGAGGCCGAGGCCAGCAAGGACCGCTGGCTGCAAAGCAAGGCGATGCAGGAACTGGGCGTGGCGCTGGTTCATTCGGTCCGCGGCTACGACGACGAAGGCGCGATCCTGATCCGGCAATCCATCGAAAGCGCCACCGAATGTTCAGCGCCCGACCTGATCACAGCGGGCTACCGCGAACTGGGTTACGTCGATGCGCTGGCTGGACGCCGTCCGGAAGCCGCCGGTCACCTCGATCAGGCCGGCGCGGTTGCGCAAGACGCGGATGCAAAGGCCGGCATCCTGTCCGTGACCGGTTTCAACCTGGTGGACTGGGGCAAGGTCGGCTCGGGACTCGACCAGTTCGAGGCGTCGCTGGAACAGGCGCGCGAAGCGCAGAACCGACGGCGCGAAATCTGGTCGCTTGGCATCGGCGCGTGGGGGCAACTGGCCGCCGGCGATCTGGATACCGCTCAAATTTGGCTGGACCAGTGTATCGACCACGTCGCAGAGCTGAACTGGCTCGGGTTCCGGCCATGGCCTCTGGCGCTGCGGGCAGAGGTGCAACTGCGGCTTGGGGCGCGACCGGACAAGATACGCGACTCGCTGTTCGAGACCTTCGCGCTCAGTTGCCAGATCGGCGATCCCTGCTGGGAGGCCACCGCCGCGCGCGCCATCGCGCTTACCTATGCCGCCGAGGCGGATTTGTCACTGGCGATCGAATGGCTGGAACAGGCGCGCAAGCGCTGTACCCGCGAAACCGATCACTACGCCGGTATGCTGGTGAATATCTACGCCGATCACGCCGAGTTCTGCCTGCAGGCCGGCCGCGCCGAACAGGCGAACGCGCTGGCCCGCGAACTGCTGTCGCTGGCGGCGCGGACCCATATGGACAGTTTCATTCCGAAAGCTGTCCGGATCATCGAAGACACCGCCGCCTGAATTAGCTGAGCAACAGCGGCATCATCAGCGTCGCCAGGGACAGTACCAGAAAGAAGCCCGCCATATCGGTGATCGTGGTCAGCAGCGGCCCGCTCGCAACCGCCGGATCCTGCCCCAGCCGCTTGAGCAGCAGGGGCACGACGCCGCCGATCGACACAGCTATCATCGTATTCAGCGCCAGCGCCAGCCCGATCACCAGCCCAAGCCAAGGGTTGCCCTTCCATATCCATGCGACGATCCCGATCAGGATGCCCAGCACCAGCCCGTTGATCGCCCCGACCGAGACCTCTTTCAGCCAGACGCGCATGGCGTCCACCGGGCGCACCAGGCCCAGCGACAGCTCGCGCATGGTGACGCCAACCGCCTGATTGCCGGAACAGCCCGACATGTCGGACACCATCGGCAAGAAGACGGCAATCGCGATTACGGCCGCCAATGTCTGCTCATAGGCCGAGATCACGCTGGCGGCGATGATGTTCAAGACGATGTTGGCCGACAGCCATGTCAGCCGCCGCCAGGACCTGATGCGCGTCGGCATGGAGCGCAGTTCGTCGCCGACGATACCCTGCAGCCTCAGGTTTCCGGTTTCGGCCCGGTCGATAACGGCGGCATCGATAGCTTGCCGCGAGACAAAGCCGACC
>JBFFQS010000252.1:0-1655 GCA_041573315.1 Amylibacter sp.
CCCTTTTCGTCGGGTCCGGTCTTGTAGGAATTCAACATTTCAGAGGCCATCACTCTTCTCCATGCGCGGCCTTTATGAACCGCTCTATCTTGTCACCGTCTTTTACGCCGGGGGACGACTCAACACCAGAGGACACATCCACCTGCTGCGCGCCGGTCAGCCGGATGGCTTCTGCCACATTTTCCGGCGTAAGGCCACCCGCAAGCATCCACGGAACCGCCCATCTGCGCCCGGCAATCAGCCGCCAGTCAAAGGACAGCCCGTTGCCGCCCGGCAGCACCGCGTTCTTGGGCGGCTTGGCGTCCACCAGCAACTGGTCGCAGACCCTTGCATAGTCGTTCAGCTGCGGCAGGTCGGCCTCGTCGGCGATCCCGACCGCCTTCATCACCGGCAGGCCGAACTTTTCGCGCACTTCGGCGCAGCGTCCGGGGCTCTCCGATCCGTGCAGTTGCAGCATGTCCAGCGGCACGCGGTCGAGGATCGCCTCCAGCTCCGCGTCTGTCGCATTGACGCTCAGCGCAACCTTGCAGACACCCGCAGGCACGCTCAGCGCCAGCGCGCGGGCCTGATCGGCGCTCACGTTTCTTGGGGATCTTTCGAAGAATACAAGCCCGACATAGGCTGCGCCGCAGTCAACGGCGCGCGTCAGGCTGACCTGCTCGGACAGGCCGCAAATTTTCACTCGCATGCAACCGTCACTCGATCAGCGCAAGAACATCGTCCGCGCCGTCGCCCGCCCGGCCCTTGAGCCGCTTGACCTCGCGTTCCAGCTTGTTGACTTCGCGGCCGGTTTTCGACAGCGCGCGCCGGTGCTTGTGTTCGCGCAGGTATTCCCAGACGAAACCGATCAGCAGGCCGACGACGATGCCGGCGAAGATCACCAGAAACAAGGGCAGCGGCAATTCGCCTGACAGGTTGAACACGCCGGCCAGTTCATCGGGCAACAGGCGCAGCGTCACGATTTGGCGGTTCGCCAGCGCCAGCGTGATCAGCAAGACGCCGATGACGGCTAAAAAGAGATAGCGAAGGTAACGCATGACGTCCTCGTTTGGTCGATCGGAATGTTAGTTTACCTAGGCCGTCTTCAGCGTTTGTTCAACCGATCCCGCAGCAGTTTTCCGGTTTTGAAGAAGGGCACGTGCTTTTCCTCGACGGGAACCGCCTCTCCGGTGCGCGGATTGCGGCCGCGCCGGGCATCGCGCTTCTTGACCGAAAACGCACCGAAGCCGCGCAGCTCGACCCGGTCGCCATTGGCCATGGCATTGATAATCTCGTCAAAAATCGTTCCGACGATACGTTCCACGTCCCGCTGATAGAGGTGCGGGTTTTCCTCGGCAATCTTGTCCACCAATTCAGATCTGATCATATGGAACGGCCCTCCCCTCAGGTCACCAAAAAATTTTTATCTATAAGTAATACTCGCAGAAAATTCGCGCTGTGGGAATAGAGCCAGCACGCCAAACACCGGTTTTGGCACTTTAAACTGCTGAAAACGGTAGAGAAATTCGCCTGATCCGCAATCAGGGGGCGACTCAGGGCACGTCGCGACACGACTCTGCCCTGCTTGCGGCCACAGACGGCACGGTGATTCGTGGCCCGTTCAGACCTGCCGCCAACCACTGCGCAAAAGAAAACGGCGCCCGCAACCGGGCGCC
>JBFFQS010000253.1:0-1652 GCA_041573315.1 Amylibacter sp.
CTATCGGTTTGGGGCATGATTTTGGCTCCTACAGGTTGTTTCTGAGTGCGACGGCCTCGTCCAGCGTGATCTCGGACCGGTGGCCGAAGTCTGGGTTCTTGTCGGGAAAGTCGGTCCGGTAATGCCCGCCGCGCGATTCCCTGCGCAGGTAGGCGGCGGCGGCAATCACTGTAGCAGCAGCCAGCATACTGTCAAAACTGTCGGATTTGCCGCCGAATTCCGCGTCCAGATCGGCCAGCGTGCGAAGCGCATGGCGCAAGCCGTCCTCATCCCGGATCACCCCGACATAGTCAGACATGGTGCGGCGCAGTTTCGCAACTGCCGCCGGATCGGGCGCCGCGGCAGAGGCTGTAACCGCGTCGAAGGATATCGCCTGGTCGGGCGCCTTGGCGGCTTCGATTGTCTCGGCAATGCCCTTGGCGCATGTGTCAGCATAGACAAGCGCTTCAAGCAGGCCGTTCGAGGCCAGCCGGTTGGCGCCGTGCAGGCCGGTTGAAGAGGCCTCGCCGGATACCCACAGCCCGGCGATTGACGACTTGCCCTGTATGTCCGTGGCAACACCACCCATGTGGTAATGCGCGGCGGGTACGACCGGTATGGGCTCCTTGGTCGGGTCAATGCCTGCTTCGCGGCAGGCTTTGGACACGGCCGGAAAATCGGTGTCGATACGCGCCCCGATGGCCGCACGCGTGTCCAGAACCGGACGCAGGCCCCGCTGATGCTGGTCAAAGATCGCTCGGGCGACGATGTCGCGCGGGGCGAGTTCCAAATCGGGGTGCACCCGCTTCATGAACCGTTCGCCGTTTTTGTTCAGCAAAATGGCACCCTCACCGCGCAGCGCCTCCGTAGCCAGCGGGGCAGGGTCCTTGTCCAGATCGATCGCGGTCGGGTGGAACTGGACGAATTCGGCATCCGCGATCTTGGCGCCTGCGCGTGCCGCCATTCCCAGGGCCAAGCCGCGTACGCTTGGCGGATTGGTGGTGCGGGCGAACAGGCTGCCGGTGCCGCCTGCCGCCAGCAGATAGGCAGAGGCCTGTATTACGTATGGCTCGCCGCCATCTTTCGAAACCACGACACCGGTCATGGCGCCATCCTCGGTCAGCAGGCGGAGCGCCGTGGCCCCCTCGATAACTTCAATGGACGGTGTCTTCTGAACGGCTTCGATCAGGGCCTTCATGATGGCATAGCCCGCCTGATCGCCCTTTACGCGAACCACTCGGGCAAAAGAGTGAGCGGCCTCCCTCGACATAATAAAGCCCCCGTCGGGGGCGCGATCAAAGGGGGTGCCGACATCGGCCAATTCGAGAATATGGAAGGCCGCGCCCTCGGTCACGAATTTCGCAACCACCGGATCGACTATACCGTCGCCTGCGGCGATCGTGTCCTTCGCATGGGCGGCGGCGGTGTCGTTCTTGTCCATCGCGGCGGCTACGCCGCCTTGCGCCCAAGCCGAGGACGCACCCTTGCCCACGGGCATCGGCGACAGGACAGTCACCTTGCGCGGCGCCAGCGACAGGGCCGCGTAAAGCCCCGCCAGACCTGCTCCGACGATCAGAATGTTGGATTTTTCGACGTCCAAATTCTCTTAGCTCTTGAGGTCGATCATCCGTTGCACGGCCAATCTGGCTTTTTCGGCAACGGCGGGATCGACA
>JBFFQS010000254.1:0-1553 GCA_041573315.1 Amylibacter sp.
GGCCAGCAGGGCGCATGGAACCTCGAGGAACGGGCGCAGGGCGCCGATACGGAGCTTCTGACCTCTCTGATACTCGAAGAGCATCACGACGACGTCGTCGCCGTCGACTTCCCCTATTTTGGTGGCGAGGCGACCGAAAATTTCGTGCGCTGCGAGCACCCCGACGTTTTGACTCACAACATTCCGGTAAAAAAGATCAAGACGGCGGACGGCGAGATCATGGTAACCACCGTGTTCGACCTGTTCTGCGCCAACTATGGCCTCGATCGCGGACTTGGCGGCGACTGGGTCGCCAAGGATTATGACGTCGATGTGCCCTTTACCCCGAAATGGGCCGAAAAGATCACGGGCGTCTCTGCCGACAAGATCATCACCGTGGCACGCGAATTCGCGCTGAATGCCGAGAAGACCAAGGGCAAGTCCATGGTCATCCTCGGGGCCGGTCTGAACCACTGGTACCACATGGACATGAACTATCGCGGCATCATCAACATGCTGGTGATGTGCGGCTGTGTCGGCCAGTCAGGCGGCGGCTGGAGCCACTATGTCGGGCAGGAAAAACTGCGCCCGCAGACCGGCTGGCAGCCTCTGGCCTTCGCGCTCGACTGGTCGCGTCCGCCACGGCACATGAACTCGACCTCAGCCTGGTACGCTCACACCGACCAGTGGCGCTACGAAACCCTGACGGCTGACGAGATCCTGTCGCCAACTGCGCCGGAAGGCGACTGGAACGTCAGCCTGATCGACTACAACATCCGTGCCGAGCGCATGGGCTGGCTTCCGTCTGCGCCGCAGCTGAAGACCAACCCGCTGGAGGTAGCGAAAGCCGCCAAGAAGGCCGGCGTCGAGGTCAGGGACTATGTTGCCGACAAGCTGAAATCCAGAGAACTGCAGATGTCCTGCGAAGATCCGGACGCGCCGGAGAACTGGCCGCGCAACCTGTTTGTGTGGCGGTCCAATCTGCTGGGGTCCTCCGGCAAGGGGCACGAGTATTTCCTCAAGCATCTGCTGGGCACCGACCACGGCGTTCTGGGCCATGATCTGGGCGAGGAAGGCCGCCAGAAACCGAAAGAGGCCAATTGGCACAAGGAAGCGCCGGAAGGCAAACTCGACCTGCTGGTCTGCATCGATTTCCGGATGAGCACGACGGCGGTCTATTCCGATATCGTTCTGCCAACGGCAAGCTGGTACGAAAAGAATGACCTCAACACCTCGGATATGCACCCGTTCATCCACCCGCTGCAGGCGGCGGTCGATCCGGCCTATGAAAGCAAGTCCGACTGGGAGATTTTCAAGGCGATCGCCAAGAAATTCAGCGAGGTCGCGCCGGAAATCCTCGGCACGGAAACCGACATCGTCGCCTTGCCGATCCTGCATGACACTCCAGCAGAGATCGCACAGGATCAGGTGCGCGACTGGAAGAAGGGCGAGTGCGACCTGATCCCCGGCAAGACCGCGCCGAACTATATCGCTGTCGAACGGGATTATCCCAACCTTTACAAGAAGTTCACCTCTATCGGGCCTCTGCTCGACAAGCTGGGCAACGGCGGCAA
>JBFFQS010000255.1:0-1544 GCA_041573315.1 Amylibacter sp.
CTGTCAAAGAAGGAAACACTATGTCGACTGACACGTCAGGCGAAACATCTGTATTCATGCGTCGCGAATCCGAAGCGCGCAGCTATTGCCGTGGTTTTGACACGGTTTTCACTTCGGCCAAAGGGTCGGAAATGACCGACGCCAGCGGCCGCAGCTATATCGACTTCCTTGCCGGTTGCTCGTCGCTGAACTATGGCCACAACGATCCGGACATGAAGGCCGCGCTGATCGAGCACATTTCCGGTGACGGTCTGGCGCATGGCCTTGACCTGCATACGGACACCAAGGCCGCGTTCCTGACTGCGTTCGAGGAGCATATCCTCGAGCCCCGCGACATGGACCACAAGGTCATGTTCACGGGCCCGACCGGCGCAAACGCCGTCGAGGCCGCGATGAAGATCGCGCGCAAGGTCACCGGACGCGCCAACATCATCTCTTTCACCAACGGCTTTCACGGCGTGACAATGGGAGCGCTTGCCGCAACCGGTAACGGGTATCACCGTGGCGGTGCCGCGATGGATCTGGCCGGTGTGACGCGCATGCCGTTTGACCGCTATATGGGCGACGACGTCGATACGACGGAACTGCTGTCCCAGATGCTGAGCGATCCGTCCAGCGGGGTGGATGCGCCTGCCGCGATCATTCTGGAAACTGTCCAGGGCGAAGGCGGCCTGAACGCGGCGCGGCCCGAATGGGTGCGGCGCGTGGCAGAACTGGCCAAAGAGCACGGCGCGTTGCTGATCATCGACGATATTCAAGCCGGCTGCGGTCGCACCGGTACGTTCTTTTCCTTCGAGGAAATGGGCATAAGACCCGATATCGTAACCATGGCGAAATCCGTGTCCGGCTTCGGCTTGCCGATGGCGTTGATGCTGGTTCGGCCCGAGTACGATATCTTTGGTCCGGCCGAGCACAACGGCACCTTCCGTGGCAACACGCACGCCTTTGTGACGGCCCGCGTGGCAATCGAGAAATTCTGGTCCGACAGGGCGTTTCAGGACAAGCTGGCGGAAAACACTGCCGCGCTGACCAAGGCTCTGACCGATATGGCCGAACTGATCCCCGGCGCCAGACTGAAAGGCCGCGGCCTGATGCAGGGCGTCGATACCGGATCGGGCGATCTGGCGGGCGAGATCTGCGCCCGCGCCTTTGAAAAGGGGCTAATCATCGAAACATCGGGGTCCGGCGATGAGGTCGTCAAGGTTCTTGCGCCGCTGACGACGCCGACGCTGACGTTCCGCAAGGGGTTGAATATCCTGCTGGATGCGACCCGTGACGCCACCATACAAACCAGATTAGCAGCGGAGTAACAAAACATGATTGTACGCGATCTTCAAACCCTGATCGGTTCCGAGCGGACCGTATCGGACGCGCAATGGACGTCCATCCGGATGCTGCTGGCGGATGACAATATGGGATTCAGTTTCCATATCACCTTCCTGCTGGCGGGCTCGGAGCACACGTTCGAATACAAGAACCACTTCGAAAGCGTCTATTGCATGAAGGGGTCCGGTTCGATCACCGATCTGAAAACGGGCGAAACC
>JBFFQS010000256.1:0-1534 GCA_041573315.1 Amylibacter sp.
ATGCAAAAAATCCGGAGTAAATAGCCTAAAACGACAAACCGCCCCGGCATAAAACCGAGGCGGAAACAAAATGTCCGATATTACTAAAAGCGGACGTCGAAAAATCTAAACAAACCCGACTTTATCAACAGTATCGACCCAACTCGGACATACGTAACTCTTTCGAAAAGCGCGCGAGAATATTTATCCGGCGCCGGCTGGCCAATGTTGCGCCAATAGGTCGATCAGAAGAAACGCCGATAGACCCGCACCTAGGCTCCACAAAATTCGGCGCCCGAAGGCAAAGAAAACGAACAATCCGACTGCGACACCGCCTAAGCGAGCGGATATTGCTGCTTCGGCAAGCACACCGGACGGTAAGAACAGAATTTTCGACATAAGGCCGGCGGCAATAGCAAAGGCGACACAGCCGATCCAACGAAAAAGGGGTGTATCTTCCTCCAGGCGGCCGGCCCCAACAACGCCAAGGGCGCGCAATAGAAAAGTGCCTAAGAGGCTTAGCAAGAGAATGGTCGTTGAATCGGCGGCAATCATGGCTTTCGTCTCCACTCAATGGCAACGAAGGCGATGGTACCGGCTACAATTCCCCCGATTACAACACCCCAATCGGCGGACCATAGATGGGCAAGAGGCACGAAGATACAGCCGAGTACAGCTGCGTTAAGCATCATGGCGTCACGGGTGCGGCCTGCCAGGAGGAGGAGATAAAGCGGGGTCACAAATATCAAAGTGCGAACCCCTTGCTCCGGTAGTTGGTTCGCCAAGGTATGGCCTGCGACCGTGCCAAAACCACCAAGCAGAAGCGTTCCCAAGCAAAAACCCTGAAAATACCGGTCAAGCTCGTGTCGATCAGGTATACGCGTAGCCGTGTCGGTCAGCTGGACAAATCCTGTGACAGAGTTGATTTGCGCTAACCAAAAATGGCGCGGTGCGACGCTGGTCTTCTCACGTAGAAGGGGAATGGATGCCAGGGTTAACGGCAACATCCGAAGATTGGCCACCGTCACGGCAATTACGAGGGTCCAGCCAATCACCCCCTCTGCAAATAGTTCGACATATGCTATCTGTCCCGGCATGCTCCAAAGACCTGCCATGAGAACCAAGGATAGCCAAAGCGACTGTCCCGCCTCACCGGCAATGGCACCGAATCCGGCCATAGCGGCAAAAACCCCCCAGCCGGGGGCCATGACGCACTCCGTTAGGCCTATCGCGAATGGAGACTTCACAGACTCAATCGCTCCACCAAATGAAGACTTACCGTGCCCTCGCCATTAATGGGCATGTTCCAGCATTTCACGTCTTAGATTCCATGGGAAGCTATTAGGGTATTGGCTCCGAATAACCATGCGCGCATGTCCGCTTCTGGCACTTAGCGGAAGTTCGCACGGCTTCGGAATGAATCCGCTTTCCCCCTGATTCTGTTGCAAAACTCCTCCTTGCTTGGGTTTTGAAGTTGTGATTCCGTCTTCCTCGTGATTTTGAGGAGGAGGGATCGATGATGGGTCGGTTGGAGACGGATCAGGATCAGTTTTTC
>JBFFQS010000257.1:0-1509 GCA_041573315.1 Amylibacter sp.
AGATCGGCCTGACCGAAACCCAGCTCCCGGATCGGCTCCACCTGCTGCTCCCAGCGCGGCAGCTTTTCCTGTATCAGGTCAGTCCCGGTGACGCCGAAATGAATACGCCCGGCAGCAAGTTCGCGTGGAATTTCACCGGCCGACAGCAGCACCAATGCGACGCCGTCGATCCCCTCGACCGAACCTGCGTATTCACGATCCGAACCCGTTCGCGAAAGCGTGATACCGCGTTCGCCGAACCAGTCGAAGGTCTTTTCCATCAGACGGCCCTTGGAAGGCACTCCCAGCTTGACGGTCATGATTCCGCCTCCAGCAACAGCATCAGATCGGGCCGCAACACGCCGCCCACCGCCGGAATTTCGGCCCCGTCGCCCAGACGCCGCGTCAGCGCATCATAGCGGCCGCCTGTCGCCACCGCCGGCAGATCGGCCCGGTCAGCACTGTAGAACCCGAAAACGAAGCCATCGTAGTATTCCATCGACGTGCGCCCGTAATTGGCCTCGAATGGCAGGTCATCAACCGCGACACCGCGCGCCGCCAGCGCTTCGGCCCGGGCGCCAAGCTGGGCAACCGCCGGTGCGATAGCAGGCATATCGACAGACAGATCGCGAAGCCGCTCCAAGGCGAAGGGCAGCTTCTCCCGAACGTCCAGCAGGGCGTCCAGAAGATCGACCTCGCCCACGCTCAGAGGCGTTGTTTCGGCATCGGCGCGCAGCAGGTCGATCCGGGCGCTGATTTCTGCGCCACTGCGCTTGCCGATCACCGGAGCTTCGGTATCGAGCTGTTCTCCCGCGAGCAGCGCCAGACGTTGCCTCGAAGGCGTCGTCCGGCCCGCGTACCGGTCAAGCAGCGCCCGAAAGCGCCGTGGCCGCCAGATGTGACGCAGCAACGCCGACTTGCGTGCCTGAGTTGTCTTCAGGCCGGCCACGGCGGCCATGAGAATACCAATGTCCCCGGTGGCCGCACGCAGCTTCAGCGGCGCAACGATCTGCGCGAAAAGCGCGAAGACTTCGGCATCGGCGGCAGCCGGATTGGCGCGGTCGAAGACCTCGTAGCCGACCTGCAGGTATTCGTTGGCACGGTCGGGATCGTCTTCCTGCCGGCGAAAGACCTCGCCGGCGTAAGTGTAACGTGCCGGCTCGGCCCCGTGTGTCATGTGCATCTGCACCACCGGCACGGTGAAATCGGGCCGCAGCATCTGCTCGCCGCGCAGGGCATCCGAGGTCACATAGGCGCGCGCGCGAATTTCCTCGCCGTAAAGGTCAAGGAGCGTATCGGCGGGCTGCAATATCTGCGTCTCCACCGGTGTAGCACCGGAGGCTTCGAAAACCCCACGCAACTCTGCCGCGCGGGCCAGGGACAGCGCGCGCGGTGTCATCCGCCCAGACCGTGCGCGGCATCGGCGCATTCGATGACGGCCGAAAGCTGCGGAAAGCCGACGCCGGTCTGGATGCGGGTGGTGCAGACGCTGCCGGGTCCGATACCGACCTTGACGATATCGGCGCCGCT
>JBFFQS010000258.1:0-1504 GCA_041573315.1 Amylibacter sp.
CTGGTCACCGGACTGGGCGGCGACGTCGAGTGCCGCGTGGACGGCGCCAAGTTGCCTTCGGGCAACCGGTCTGCCTATGTCGGCACGGCGCGGATCGAGGATCTCGACAGCGCACAGATGATCCAGCTGATCGGCACCAACCCGCGCGCTGAGGCTCCGGTCCTGAACGCACGCATCCGCAAGGCTTGGCTGCGCGGCGCGGACGTCGGACTGCTTGGTGAAGCCGTCGATCTCACATACGATTATGAACATGTCGGCAACGACCGCAAGGCCTTGGAAAAACTTGTGAAAAAGAAGATCACCAAGGCAACGAAGGAAAAGAATACGCTGGTGATCGTGGGGCAGGGCGCTCTGCTCGGCGCCGACGGCGAGGCCGTTCTGGCCGCAGCCCAACAACTGGCCGAGAACACGGAATCGAAGCTGCTGATCCTGCATACCGCAGCGGCTCGCGTCGGCGGCATGGACATCGGCTTTACCACCAAGGGCGGGCTGACATCGGCGCTTAAGGGTGCGGAGGTTATCTATAACCTCGGCGCGGACGAGATGGATATCGCCGACGGTCCTTTCGTGATCTATCAGGGCAGTCATGGCGATCGCGGCGCGCACCGCGCCGACGTGATCCTGCCGGGCGCGACCTATACCGAGGAAAGCGCCATCTACGTCAACACCGAAGGCCGCCCGCAAATGTCCGCGCGGGCAGGTTTCGCACCGGGCGACGCGAAAGAGAACTGGGCGATCCTGCGGGCGCTGTCCGCCGAACTGGGCGCGACGCTGCCGTACAATACCTTGATGCAGTTGCGGCAGGCGATGTTCGCCGCGCATCCGCATCTGGCGGCAATCGACGAGGTTCCGGAAAACAAGTGGAAGGCGATCAAGCCGAAAGAGCTGGGAAGCGGCGCCTTCGAGGTCGCGGTCCGGGATTTCTACCTGACCAACCCGATTGCCCGCGCGTCACAGGTGATGGCGGAACTGAGTAAAAACGCAAGCGACCGGCGCAAAACGCCGATTGCAGCAGAATAGGGGCCGGACGGATGACCGAATTTTTCCAATCGAACTTTGGGACCTTCCTGATCATTCTGGCGCAATGTCTGGCGATCACGGGCTTTGTCATGGGGTGCCTTCTGTTTCTGGTCTATGGCGACCGGAAAATCTGGGCCGCCGTCCAAATGCGGCGCGGCCCGAACGTGGTCGGGCCCTGGGGCCTGCTGCAAACCGTGGCCGACGCTGCGAAATACGTTTTCAAAGAGGTTCTGATACCCGCGGGCGCCGACAAGTCGGTTTTCCTGCTGGCGCCGCTGGTCTCTTTCATTCTGGCGATGATCGCCTGGGCCGTGATTCCGTTCACCGAGACATGGGTTCTGGCCGATCTGAACGTCGCCGTGCTGTACATCTTTGCTGTGTCCTCGCTGGAGGTTTACGGCGTGATCATGGGCGGCTGGGCCTCGAACTCGAAATATCCGTTTCTGGGGTCGCTGCGGTCCGCCGCGCAAATGATTTCCTACGA